>CAZZPI010000059.1:0-9300 GCA_964655865.1 uncultured Nitrospiraceae bacterium | reverse complement strand
GAGTTTTTTCTCGACGTAAATAACCTTTTTCGGGTCTTTCCCCTGCAGCCATTCAGTCATTCGGCCGCGCGCGAGGGCTTCGATCTCTTGCCGCGAGGCGTCGGCCGCCACTTCCACTTTCCCGCGGAGTTTTCCGTTGACCTGGATCGGAATTTCCAACCGGTCGCTCACGACGAGCGTCGGGTCGAAAACCGGCCAAGGCTGGTGCGACACGCTCGGCTTGTGGCCCAACCGTTCCCAGAGTTCTTCGGCCAGATGAGGAGCAAAGGGGGAGAGCAGCAGGATGAAGGGTTCGAGGAGGGATCGAGAGCGTCGATCCGCCTTCGTCATTTCATTGGTGAAGACCATCATCTGCGAGATGGCCGTGTTGAACCGCAACCCCTCAACATCTTCCGTAACCTTCTTGATGGTCTGGTGCAGGAGACGCTGGTGCTCAAGACTGGGCGGCGCCGAAACCACGGCATCGGACAGTCGGCCGGCCTCGTTCACCATGAGACGCCAGACCCGTTCAAGGAAGCGGGTGACCCCCTCCACCCCTCTCGTGCTCCAGGGCTTCATCTCTTCCAGCGGACCCATGAACATTTCATAGAGCCGAACGGCGTCGGCGCCGAACCGGTCGATCATTTCGTCCGGATTCACGACGTTGCCGCGCGACTTGGACATCTTCTGATTGTCTTCGCCGAGCACGATTCCCTGATGGACCAGTTTCGTGAACGGCTCGGGCGTGCCGACGACGCCGGCGTCGTAGAGGACCTTGTGCCAGAACCGCGAGTAGAGCAGGTGCAAGACCGCATGTTCCGAGCCGCCGATGTACAGGTCCACCGGCATCCAGTATCGTTCCTTGTCCGGATCGACCAACTGCCGCAGGTTCTTCGGGTCGGTAAACCGCAAGTAGTACCAACAGGAGCCGGCCCACTGGGGCATCGTGTTGGTTTCGCGCTCAGCTGGCTCACCACATTCTGGACAGACTGTTTTTTTCCATGGCTGACTATCTTTTTTTACGACACGAGCAAGAGGCGACTCAAACACCTCCATAACGCCATAAGTCCCTGTTGTGCCGCGGTAGCCGGAGTCTGTTTGCTGCGGCACATAAATCTGTGGCTTAAAATCTTGCGCCTCTGGCAAGACAAGGGGCAATGCTGATTCTGGTAGAGGCACGGGCTTATTGCACTTTCGACAATGCACGATCGGGAACGGTTCGCCCCAGTACCGCTGCCGGGCAAAAAGCCAATCCCTCAACTTATAGTTGACCGCTTTCCGTCCCTTGCCTTGCGACTCCAGCCAAGCCGTGATCTTGGGTATGGCGTCGGCGGGCGTCAGCCCATCGATCGAGAACGAGCCGTCAGGCGTTGTCGAGTTGACGACGGTGCCGCGATCCGTACTCACGAAGGCCGCTTCGTCGATATTCCCACCGGCAATCACTTCTCGAATGGGCAGTTGATACCTGCGGGCGAACGCCCAATCACGCTCGTCGTGAGCCGGCACTGCCATGATCGCCCCGGTCCCGTAAGTCATCAGGACATAGTCCGCGATCCAGATCGGGAGCTTCTGGCCGTTCACCGGGTTGACGGCATAACCGCCGGTGAAGACGCCGGTTTTTTCTTTTTCCAAGTCCTGCCGTTGCAGATCGCTTTTTTTCGCAGTCGCTTCGCGGTACGCGGCCACGGCCGCCTTCTGTTCCTCCGTTGTCACCACGTCGACCAGCGGATGCTCAGGAGCCAGCACCATGTACGTGGCGCCAAACAGCGTGTCGGAGCGCGTGGTGAAGACTCGAATGGCGCCGCGGGCGTCGGCGAGCGGGAACTCCACCTCCGCGCCGATCGAACGCCCGATCCAATTCTTTTGCATTTCGAGCGTGCTGGTCGGCCAGTCGACGAGCTTCAGGTCTTCGAGCAGCCGGTCGGCGTAGGCGGTAATCTTGAGCACCCACTGGCGCATAGGTTTGCGAATGACGTCAAACCCGCCGATCTCGCTCTTCCCGTCCACGATTTCCTCGTTGGCCAGCACGGTCCCTAAGGCCGGGCACCAGTTCACGGGCACCTCGGCGACGTACGCCAAGCCGCGCTCGAAGAGTTTCAAGAATATCCATTGGGTCCAACGGTAATAGTCCGGGTCGGTGGTGCTGATCTCGCGCTCCCAGTCGTAGGAAAGCCCCACCCGTTTCATCTGGCGCTTGAACGTGGCGATGTTTTCGGCGGTCGTGATGGCCGGATGAATACCGGTCTTCACCGCATACTGCTCGGCGGGCAGACCGAACGCATCCCAGCCCATCGGGTGCAAGACGTTAAACCCCTTCATGCGCTTATAGCGGGAGACGATATCGGTCGCGGTGTAGCCCTCGAGATGGCCGACGTGTAAGCCCGACCCGGAGGGATAGGGGAACATGTCGAGACAATAGAACTTCGGCTTGGCGGGATCCTCCGTGACACGAAACGTGCGGTGTTGCTCCCAATAGGCCTGCCACTTGGCCTCGATCGCGCGATGATCGTACGGGCGGCTCATGAGAATACAGGGTGGCTGTCAGCTTTTCGGTTTCAACCGGATTCCTTCAGAAAGCCGATACTAAGACCTGATAACAGATTCTGCGCGAGCGAATCTAGCATAGCCTGCATGGGGCGACAAGGTTCAGAGCAGCCGTTCGGTTGATGGGTATGCTACTGTGTCATCGATATGAGCTTCTACGCCGAGCATGTTTTCCCCTATCTCATGGATTGGGTCATGAGCGGGGAGATCTTTGCGGAAGAGCGGCGAAAGTTGTTGGCCGACGTGCGCGGTCGCGTGTTGGAATTGGGGTTCGGCACCGGGCTCAATTTGGCGCACTATCCCGATACCATCTCCGTCCTGCATGCCGTCGATCCGGCGACGATGCTCGCTCGGCGGGCCGCCGAACGCAGCGCTCAGGCCTCATTCCCCGTCCGTTTTGAGCCCGTGAGTGCGGAGACACTGCCCCATGCCGAGGGCACCTTTGACTACGTCGTCAGCACCTGGACCTTGTGTACGATCCCCGACCCGATCAAGGCGCTGAAAGAAACACGGCGCGTGCTCAAGCCGGATGGAGCTTTCCTGTTTCTTGAACATGGGCGAAGCGACGATGTACGAGTAGCCACATGGCAGGATCGACTGAATCCCATCCAGCGGGTCATTGGTTGCGGGTGCAACCTGAACCGCCGGGTCGATCGGTTGATAGCTGAAGCGGGGCTTCGGATAGAGAAGCTGGATCGATTCCTCATGCCCCACGTGCCGCGGCTCGGCGGAGAGATGTATCGAGGTAGGGCAAAACCGTCCTGAGGACGGCGCTAGCCTCTAGCCTCCGGCCCGTTCATCAACGCCCGAAAGGTTTCGATGGAAGGAAACTGCCCGGACGGCTGAGGAGGTAATTGCGAGCTTGATTTCGAACTGTGGTACAGGCGGCCGATGCCGAACCGCTCTGCGGCGGCCAGGCAGGTTTCGTCGTCATCGATATAGAGCGACCGGTTCGGATCGAATCCGATGAGCCGCTGACAATTCGGCCAGTATTCCAGCCGCATTTTGAGATACCCCACCTCGAAGGCGTTGACGATGCGATCTACGTGCCGGTCCAGTCCGGTCTTGGCGGCCTTGACCGACACTCCTGATTCATGCGCGTTGGTCAGTACCGTCACGCGTTTTCCGAGTTGTTTGAGATAACTCAGAAACTCCACGGCGTCCGGCAGAAAGCCGATTAGGTAATCCAGTTCCTTATGCATGGCGACCACATCGATCCCCACCCGCTTGGTCCAATAATGAAGGTCCGTCCATTCGAGCTGTCCTTCCACGGACCGATACATGGACATTAGGCGATCTCTGGACTCCTCGAAGCTCAATCGGTTCAGCGCAGCATAGCGTCGCGGTAACTCCTCTTCGAAAAAGAAATTGTCGAAGTGCCGATCGAGCAACGTGCCGTCCATGTCCAGCAGCACGTCGTCGATCTTCGACCAATCGATCACGTGACCGGTGACGCGTGATGGGTGACGGGCCATGACAGGAGTATAGCCAAGGTCAAGTCCAATGGCGAGGCCGTTGTCTTTGCCAAAATCGCTGTGATACGGTCGCTCTCGTCCAGTTCGTTCGGCTCATGACCTGTCTCTTTATGTCTTCCGAGCTTTCAGCCATCAGCCATCAGCCATTGGCTCTCCCTGTCATCGCCATCATCGGCCGGCCGAACGTGGGAAAGTCCACGCTGTTCAACCGAATCCTGGGATCGAGAACGGCGATCGTGGATGACGTGCCGGGAGTGACGCGCGACCGGAACTACGCGGACGGGACGTATCGCGGCCGTCGGTTCCGGTTGATCGACACGGGCGGCCTTGATCCCTCAGCCCAGGACGGCATGCTTGCCCTCATCAAGCGGCAGTCTCAACTGGCGATCGCCGAAGCGGACATCCTGATCTTCGTGATGGACGGGCGGACGGGGTTGACGCCGCCGGACCGGGAGGTCGTTCAGCTCCTTCGAGGCACCAAGAAACCCGTCTTCCTTGCGATCAACAAGCTCGACGTGCCGGAGGTCGAGCCGTTGGTCGCCGATTTCTATCAGTTGGGGCAGGAGCAGCTCTTCCCCATCTCGGCCGAGCACGGGCTCGGCGTCGCGGAGCTGCTGGACGCCATCTATCCGTTCCTCCCCGAAAGCACACCGGAGGAGGATGTCTCCACGCTCCCCCGCATCGCGGTCGTCGGGCGGCCGAATGTCGGGAAATCCACGCTCGTCAATTCCGTCCTCGGCGAAGACCGCGTGCTGGTGAGCGAGACACCTGGGACGACCCGCGACTCCGTGGATTCACTCGCGATCGTCGAGGGGCGCCGCTACCTCTTCACCGATACGGCCGGAATCCGACGACGAGGCAAAATCGAGCGCGGCATCGAGGGTTACAGCGTCGCTCGCGCGCTCCGCGCGCTCGGTCGGTCCGATGTCGCGTTGCTGCTGCTGGACGGGGTGGAGGGGGTGACGGAGCAGGACACGAAGATCGCCGGCCTCGCCCTCAAACAAGGACGCGCCTGCGTCCTGCTCGTCAACAAGTGGGATCTTCGCGAAGGGACTCCCGGCGCGAAGACGGACTATGAACGGGATTTGCGGCGCCGCTTCCCCTTTCTTCCATGGGCCCCGGTGCTCTTCGTCTCCGCGCTCAAACCCGAGTCGCTGCGCGGACTGTTCGGCGTCATCGATCGGGTCATGACCTCCTTCACCACGCGTATCCCCACCGGGCCCTTGAACCAGTTTCTCCAGAAGCTGCTCGAAGAACATCCGCTTCCGGTTCGCAAGGGCAAACCGACGAAGCCGGTGAAATCGGCGTTCATCACGCAGGTCGCGATCAAACCGCCGGTATTCGCCTTGTTTGTGGGACATCCGGAAAACATCACTCCGACCTATCTTCGCTTTCTGGAAGGCCGCCTCCGCGAGGCATTTGGATTCACCGGGACGCCGCTCCGCTTGCTCGCGCGGAAAAAATAGCGACGCCGATCGGTCGTGACGGATGCATCGAGCAGGGCTCGGGCTTGACTCCGCCACTTCATCGTGTTATTCGCAGTCCATCTACTCAGGACCTCGGTGTACACTCTTCGGTGCGAGCGTGAGAGCGTCCTCCTCCTAAGAACCGTCCTGAACGAACACATTCATGTCGCTTCTGAGACTTCAGCGATCCAATCGAACGGCCTGGTGGCGTCGGCCCACGCTCATCGCCTTTGCCCTCGTCACCACAGGCTTTGCCGTGGTTTGGGCGCAGGAATCGCCATCAAGCCAAGCTTCGAGTTCATCCCCGTCAGAAATCGCCGCCACACCGACACAGCCGGATTACACACTCGTCAGCCCCTCGATCAAACTGCGCGGCTCGGTTTGGCGCATGAGACCAGGGATCGTGTTCGTGAAAACTCCGGTCGGCCTCATGACCCTGACCTCGAAGACCGGATTGCGGGACTTGCGCGGGTCCCACGAGATCTCTTTCTTTGCCAACGGCTCAGACGTTGCGGTGGATATCAGAAGGAAGGCCGACGGCTCGCTGACCCATCGGTATTTGATGGGGCCGCTTCGCTTCGCCTCTCCGGAAAAGAAGGAGATCAGGCTCTGGACCCCGGAAGGTGAGAAATCACTGGCCCTGGCCGGTCTTACGGAACAGGTCGCAGCTATGCCGGAACAAGCACCTGTGACCGTGGAAGTCGATGAGGCAGGATCGGTCCTGAGCACGCACGACCTGCAATACGACTTCCAAGTGAGCGCCGTGCCGCACGAGTCGACCGACACATACATCTATCTGAAAGGCACGGTGACCAAGCTCAAGTCGAACTTCATCTTCTATCGGACTCCGCTCGGTATTGTGCCTGTCAGCTCGAAAACCGGCGTGCGGAACGCGAAGGTCGGCCAAGAGATGACGCTCTGGGCGGACGGCGGGAATGTCGCGGTGGACCTGAGCTCTCCGGGCGCTGCGTCGCCCAGCCGGCGGTTCATCACCAGCCGGTTGGCCTTCGCAGACGGGAAGAAAACGGCGGTGTCGATCTGGACTCCTGAAGGGCGACGGACCTTTCCCGCCGATCATGCCAAGACAGCCTTGTCCCGGACGAGGGAAGGCGCCTTGGTCACGCTCGAACTGAACGAGAACGGAAGCGTCGTCGAGGTTCGCACGCAGAATTGATCTGCTGCCGCCGCCTCGGTCGCAGCTTGACAGGTCTTCCCCGCTCCCCATAGACTCCGCCCATCGGTATGAGATCCCGCTCCTCCCGTCGCCCGCAGGGGACTGCGGTGGAAACGAACGCTGCAGCGCCCGCCTTCGATCGGGTCTATCGCGACAACGTAGACCTGATCTACCGCTTCGCCCATCGCCTGTGCGGGGAAGCCGAAGCGGCGAAAGATCTGGTCCAGGAAACGTTCCTGAACGCATACCGCGGCTTCAAGGACTTCCGGGGCGATGCGCAGATTTCCACCTGGCTCTACACGATCGCCTCGCGTGCCTGCATGCGCATGCGGCGCAAGCGCAGCGGCGAGCCCGAGCGCGAGCTGTCGCTCGAAGAGTTCATCCCGACTTCCGATGGCGAGTTCCGGCTTCAAGTGCCGATGGACGGCCAGACCCCGGAGGAGGCGCTCGAGATCAAGGAGCTCCGCAAGGCGCTCGATCAGGCGATCGCCAAGCTCCCGAAGAAATATAAGATGGTGCTCGTGCTGCGAGACATGGAAGGTCTCAGCGCAAAGGAAGTCGGGACGATCATGGGGCTCAACGAGCGGGCGGTCAAGTCGCGGCTCCATCGGGCGCGACTCTTCGTCCGCCGAGAACTGAGCGCCAAAGGCCTCGCCAGCGCTGCGACTCGGGAGAATTCATCAGACCCGGCAGCCGAGAAGGATTACTGACATGAAATCGACTCGTGGACGCTCCCCTCAACGACCGGTCGCCCCTGGACAGTTCGGCCACGGCAAGGCCCATTGCATCAAGATCCTCAAGGAGCTCTCGGCGTATATCGACGATGAGCTCGACAGCCAGATCTGCGCGGAGATTCGCGCCCACCTGGGCGCCTGCCCGAATTGCGAGAACTTCATCGAGTCTCTCCGCCAGACGGTCGACCTCTGCCAGCACCATCCCCCACCAGTTCTCTCAAGCTCCGAGCGGGCCCAACTCCGCGTGAGAATCTTGCGAGCGGCCGCATCCGCATAACGCCGACACCTCCTTCCATTGCCGAGCCCTGATACTCGATCGGCAAGAGGCTCTGGTTTCACCGCTCCTCGTCCAGTATCATGAGCAAAGAGATCCGATGGCGTGCCTCGCAGCTCCAAGAGGGGTTCTCGTCCTGCTGATCGTCGGAATGACGGTCCCGCTCGATTCCTCTCCATTTTCCCAGCCATCAGAGCCCAACAGCGTCATCATCGACATCCGCGCGAGACAGTTCATTCCGGAACGGCTCGAGCTGGAACAAGGAAAGAAGACGCAGATCATCGTGCACAACCACGACACCGAGCTCCATGCCTTCGTCCCGGGAGACCTCTTGAAGGGTGTGAACCTGAACGTGGGTGGCAACGGAGCTCCGGAGTTCAGTGAGGAAGGGTTGAAACGGGTGATCATCCCTCCCGACGGGCAAGCGGAGATTTCCTTCACCCCGGAACGGACAGGAGAATTCTTCTACATTTGCGACATGCCGGGCCACGTGATGAAGGCCACGATCGTGGTGAAGTGACGGACTCGTTCAACTGCGCATGATTCACCGAACCCTCGCCGGAATCGGCCTTTCCCTCACGCTGCCCCTCACGATCGCCATCGCGGCTGAATCGCCCAGCGAGCGGGGGAAGGGTATCTTCGAGCAGCGCTGTATGATCTGCCACGGGAATGAAGGGCGGGGCGACGGGGCGCAAGCGCCGTACTTGTCGCCTCGACCGGGCAACCTCGTATCCGCCAGCGTGGCGGCCAAGACCGATCAGGAGCTGTTGAAAGTGATCGCACAGGGCAAGCCGCGCACCGCAATGCGCGGTTGGAGCGATGTGCTGACCGAGGAGGAGCAACGAGAAGTGCTGCATTACATCCGCTCCCTCGTGCGATTCCATCGCTCGTCCACGCCCCCACCCCCATCGCCCGCCGAGCGTTGATCTGCCCTCTTCCCGGTGGAAAGACCTGCATGGTACAGTACGTGTCCTTTCGTATCCCGCAGTATCGGAGGCTTGTTTGAAATGAATTGTCGGAATTTGCCGAGACATCCTGCCCGCTTCCTGTTCACCACGACAATTCTGACACTGATTTTCATCGCGCTCATTCCTTCTCTGGGAGACGCGGCCCCCTCGAAGAAGAGCGGCAAGGGGAAAGCGGCGAACCCGGCCGCGACCGCAGCCCTTCAATATGCACAGGCCTTAGCGAAGGGCGACCGTGTGACCGCCGGACGGTTGGACTTCGCTTGCCAGTACCGTGTCGTGTCCGCCGCCGCAGGGCGAGTGAAGGCTTTTCCATCGGACAAAGATCCTCTGTACGACGCCTGCTGGGAAACCTTAAGCCAAGCGCACGTACCGGCCCTCGTGCGGCGCGATACGGTGATGGAGATACTCTGGCCGAGCACGGGCGACCTCGTGTTTTTCGGGGAGGACCTCGACAAGTATCCGGCCTCGGCCTTCGTGATGGAGTCGATCGGTATCAGTCCTCCCGGAAGCGGACTCCACTTGGCCGTGGACACTGTGGCTTCGATCACACCGGGCTCGTTTCGACCTCGCCCCGGCCACAAGGTTGTCTCGGTGCCGACCACGCTCGTAAAGCTCCACGTGATCTATCAAGATCCCCTGACCTCGCCGGTGACCTACGCGCCTGGTGCCTATAAATGGGCCAACAC
>CAZZPI010000058.1:0-9325 GCA_964655865.1 uncultured Nitrospiraceae bacterium | reverse complement strand
ACTGGGTGCTGAGTTGGGATGCCAACGCAGCATGGAAGAATGAGAGGGTGGGAGTCGAACAGGGGGACCGCGGGGGAAATATCCCCCGCGTGGGGAGCATACGAGGGGGCCGGCCCCCTCAGTAGGAGCGCGAGATTGCGAGCGCGACTTCGAATGCCCACCCTCTCCGCCATTTTGGCGCGACGGAAGCCGCTAGTTTATCACCCGAAGGGCAGTGGCGCGCCAGTTGTACCGACGGGCAACGATGTTCCATGCCCATGACAAGGTGTCGCCTGGCGACAGGACTATTGAGATTTTTAGAATAGAGTAGCGTTGGAGTAACCGGACAATTTGTATTTTGCATTCATGTCGCGCAGCACGACACCGCTTTACGGGGCTTGCTGGCACAGCCGGGAGGGATGGCTGGCGCGCCATGGCCACTGGTTCACCGTCGGGATGTTACTCGCGCGCCAAGAATGTTCGGTGGGTTCGTCGCGAAGCGACACCTTATCATGGCTACTGATGTCATGGCCTGTTGGTGAGGCTGGCGCGTCACTGCCCGATGGTTCACCGTCGGGGCGTTTCTCGCGCGCCAAGGAAAAGGGGCTGGGCCCTGTGCAACAGAATCCTGTGAACCCCGCCAGGTCCGGAAGGAAGCAACGGTAAGCAGTTCGTTCTGTGTGCCGCAGGATCACCTAGCCCCGCTTTACCTCGAAACGAGGAATGTTGAATTGTGAATTATGAATTAGGAATGAGGAATTGCCTGAATCCCCCTCAATTCATAATTCCACATTCCTAATTCATAATTCGGAGCGTAGCGGCGTTGGATTACCAAGTTTCCGCCAGAAAATACCGCCCGGGGACCTTCGCGGACGTCATCGGCCAGCCGCACGTCGTGCAGACGCTGACCAATGCCATCACGTCCGGACGCATCGCGCACGCCTTTCTGTTCTCCGGCTCGCGCGGAGTCGGCAAAACGACTGTGGCCCGCATTCTGGCCAAGGCCCTCAATTGCGAGCAGGGGCCGACGCCGACACCTTGCAATGCCTGCCTGACTTGCGAGGAAATCACCAACGGGACGTCGGTCGACGTCATCGAGATCGACGGCGCTTCCAACACCAGCGTGGACGACGTGCGCGAGATCCGCGAGAACGTCAAGTTCACGCCGTTCCGGGGCAAGTACCGGGTGTACATCATCGACGAAGTGCACATGCTCTCGAACTCCGCGTTCAATGCGCTGCTCAAGACGTTGGAGGAGCCACCGCAACACGTGGTGTTCATCTTCGCGACGACCGAAATTCACAAGATTCCCGCGACGATTCTGTCGCGCTGCCAACATTACAACTTTCGGCGGATTTCCCGGACGGAGATCGTTCAGCGCCTCCGTCACGTGGCGTCGCAGGACGGTCTGGGCGTGGAGGACCGCAGCTTGACGGCGCTCGCGCGGGCGTGCGAGGGCAGCATGCGGGATGCCTTGAGCCTCTTGGACCAAGCGGTCGCCTTCGCGGGCAAGCAGGTGACCCTTGCGGACGTCGAGCTGCTCCTGGGTTCGGTTCCCGAGGAGCACGTGCGGGCGATGATCGAGGCCGTGAAGACGCAGGACAGCCGCGCTGCGCTCCGGGTCGTCGCCCAGGTGCTCGACCAGGGTCACGATCTGCGCGCCTACGCCGCCGATCTCGTCGAGTGCTTCAGGAACCTGCTGGTGGCCTCCGTCGTCACCGCGCCGGGGGAATTGCGGGGTCTGATCGAGGCCTCGGAAGAAAACATCGACCAATGCGTCGCCGACGCGAAGGCGTTCACCCCGGAGCAACTCCAAGAGCTGTTCAGGATTTTCACTCAGGCGGAAGACAGCCTGCGCTTCACCGCGCACCCTCGTTTCGCGATGGAAACCGCGGTGGTGCGGGCGACCCGTGTCTCGCTGCCCAAAGACCAGGAACCGAGTCGCCAACCTCCGGCGAAGCCCGCGAGCCCATCTGCACAGCCGTTGCCAGCCGCTTCGCGCGCGAGGACGGAGACACCCCCGGCGGTCTCACTTGGGCGGAAGTCGGCGACGGCACCCGCTCCGGCACCCGCCTCGCCCCGAGCACTTGTAGAAACCGCTCCGGTTCAGCCTGCTGAGGAACCGAACGAATCGGCTGCGAGCCCGGTTCCCCCGGGGCCATCTTCACCGGCGTCTGTGCACCAGGAAGCGAAAAACCCTTCGGCCGCGGAGAGCGCACCCGTGAACGGACCCTCCTCAGGGCCGGTGTCGCCGCCGATCGAGCTCGACTGGGATCGTTTCCAAGAGGAAGTGGCGTCGGCGCATCCCAATATCGCGCCGTTCCTGGAAATGGGCCGGCCGGTCGGGATCGAGGGCGACCAGCTCACGATCGGGTTCGCTCAACGTGCCACCGTGGCGCGCGCGATGTTGGAGAAGGACGAGAACCTCCGGGCGGTAACGGCATTGTGCCATCGGGTGAGCGGTCGCCCGCTGCGGATTCGGATCGTCGAATTGACTGAAAAGGACCCGCCGGGACCGACGATGGCGGAACGGCGCCAAGCCAGGGAACAGGAGCAACGCCTCGTGCTGTTTCAGCAAGCCCGGGCGCATCCGCTCGTGAAACAGGCGATCGAACTGTTCGGCGGTGACTTGGCAGACGTGCGGCAGCGGACCTCACAGCTGGAGGATCAGGAATGAAAACTCCGTTCGGCAACATGGGTAATCTTCTCAAGCAAGCTCAGGCGATGCAGGAGCAAATGGCTAAGCTGCAAGAGCAAGCCGCCTCGAAAACGGTCACCGGTACGGCGGGCGGCGGTATGGTAACGGTGACGGCCAACGGGGCCATGCAGGTGGTGAATGTTGCGATCGATCCCGAAGCGATAAAGAGCGGGGACGTGGAGATGTTGCAAGATCTCGTGACGGCTGCGAGCAACGAAGCGCTCCGCAAGGCGCGGGAGATGATGGCGGAGGAAATGAAGGCCCTCACGGGCGGCCTCAGGATTCCCGGGCTGTTTTGAATCCGCCGTCGGCTATGAAGGTGTAAGCGTGGATCAACAAGGATTGCTGGCCAAGCTGATCCGCGAGCTGGTCCGCCTGCCCGGCATCGGCCAAAAGACAGCCCAACGGTTGGCCTTCCACCTGCTCAAGGCGGAACGGGAAGATGTCTTGCGTCTCGCCCAGGCCATTACGGCGGTCAAGGACGGTCTGAGCTTTTGCCGGCTATGTCGCAACATCGCCGAAGGAGACCTCTGCGAATTTTGTCTGGACCTCAAGCGCGACCGCACCAAGATCCTCGTTGTGGAGGAACCCAGCACGATATACGCCATCGAGCGGGCCGGGGGATACCGCGGCTTGTATCATGTCCTGTTCGGCGTGCTGTCGCCGCTCGACGGTGTCGGTCCGGCCGATATTCGGGCCGATGAGCTGATCGACCGAGTCAAGGGCGGCGGAGTCGAGGAGGTTATCGTGGCGACGAACCCGACAATCGAGGGCGAGGCCACGGCCATCTACCTGACCAAACGGCTGAAACCACTCACTGTCAGGGTGACGCGGATCGCCTATGGGATTCCGGTGGGGATGGATATCGAGTTCGCAGACGAGGTCACGCTGGTGAAGTCGATCGAGGGGCGACGAGACCTGTGAGATGCGCTTCCAGCCAGGCGCCCGCCCTGTTCATCCCATTGACCATTTTGTCTGCAGCCTGCTATAGTTTCTACCCTCCGATGCGGTTTACGGTAGGATTGTCATGAAGCCACGCGCTTCGGCGAAGAAACTTACATCACCCGAACTAGCACCCACCAATCACGCGACTTCCTCTCGCACACTGGGTCGACCCAACTGCAAGTACCCCGACATTCAGGAGGATCTCGAGCGTCAACGCGCGATGATTCTCGAAGAGGCCGGAGAGATCCTGACGAGTCGGACAGCCATCGACACCTTCCCGGACGTGACGGATCAAGCCTCCGCGGAGAGTGATCAACACTTTTCATTTCGGATCCGCGAGCGAGAGCAGAAGCTTTTGAAGAAGATCGATGAAGCGTTGGATCGGCTCGCGGCCAACACCTACGGCACGTGCGAGCAGTGTGGAGCGGAAATTCCCTATAAACGGCTCAAAGCTCGTCCTGTCACCACACTCTGCATCGATTGCAAAACGCTGCAGGAAGAAAAAGAAAAGGCCCTCCAGTAAGCCACGCTTCTTACATCCCCTCGAGTTTGGTCAGCTTGGCGTTGTTTTGAACAGCGAAGATCTAGATTCATGCTGAAATCTTTTTTCTCGGGATGGGGGGTTCCTGGAGGAAGGATGTGATTGTCTTGTCTCGAAGGGAGTGCAACGCTTACTTGCGCAGACTTTCCACGCGCCGCTTGGCGAGGGTGATACGGTCGGATTCGTCGGGGATCCCCTCAGCGAGGGCAAGATAGGTCTCGTATTCTGATATGGCGCGCTTGCGGTTGATGGGTTCATAGGCCTCCGCAAGGTTGAACCGCGCCAACGCGTAGTTGGGCCGCAAGGTCACTGCTTTCTCGAACACCGTCCGTGCCTTGTCTTTCTCCCCCAATTTTGCGTAGACGGTGCCCAAGTTGTTCAGCATCTCGGGGACGTTCGGTCGGAGAGCCAATGCTTGTTCGATCGCCGTCCGTGCCTTAAGAAAATCGCCCTTGGCTTCCCAGGACAGACCGAGTTTATGGTGAGCCTCTGCCAGCCAGACTTTGTTCGAGAAGCCGCTCGCGATGGCTTTCTGATAGGCATCAACGGCAATGTCGTAATCCTTCGATCCACAATAGGCCAATTGCGCGGCCTGCCCGCGCGCGAATTGCTGGAGTGACGCGAAAGGTTCCTTGTCTTCCGCACCTTGGCTGTCGATTCGTGGTGCTCCAGCCTGGCCCCCAGGGTCCCGCAGCCGATTCAAAAACTCCTTCCGATAGGGCGAAAACAGCCGCGTGTAAGGGTCGATGGAAAATGAGGCCTCCAACAAGGTAGGCCGTTCGCGGGGATTGAGGACGAGATATTGGGTGGTGCTTTTTTCGTCCCCCGTCTCGAACAAGGCGCTCGTTTCCATGCTCTCCTTGGGAGCCAACTTCGCAACGCTCACATAGAACTCCAGAGACGGCTTGAGTTGCGACAAGGTATATCTCAGGACAGAGTAGGGATCGAGATCGAGTCCGCTGGGAAAGGTGAACAAGGCTCCGACCAGGGTGCCATCCTGGTCAAAAAAGAATGATTCATCTCCCTTCGACTCACTTCGCGAGGTGGATATGCGGAGCTCTTGGCCCGTTCCCCAAGGCTCTTCATGCACGCCTATCGCCGCCACCTTCTTGAGGAAGGTCTCTTTTCGGTCGCAGAGCTGACCGGCTTTGAGGAGGGTTAGGTCGCTCGCGGAAGGAGGAAGATTGGGACGGACAGGAGGCGTTTCACAAGCTTCTAGGAGTCCCCCCACCAAAAATCCGGACAGCAGGACGGTGAGTATGCTTCTCGGGTGGGAGGTCATGCCGGACAGAGGTTCTGCTCGTTCCTTGTGATGAGAGCATACACGAACGGAGCGGCAGATGCGACGGTCTTGAAGGGGAATCAGTGGAAGGGAGGAAGAACGCTAGCCCCGACCGATCCATCCTAGGATGGATCGGTCGGTACCGGACTTACGGATTCCTGCGCTGCGTGTCCAACATCGCGTCTTCGGGTGTGTACCCCATGAGATATGGGAAATTATGGGCGAGTAGATACAGGGGCCGGTTGACGGCATAGTCGAATACCTGCCCGACGGGATGCATGAGAAACGCAATCCATCGGAACGGGTGATCGTTCGCCTGCGACGACGCAACCGGGTCAGTGTACACCAGCGCAGTGCTGTCCATGGTCCCATAAATGCTGGTGGGTGGGGTATAGGACTGATCATCCTGCGCCGTCATGGCGTTCTGCTGGGAACTTGCGCAGCCTCCCAGGACCAAGCCCAACGTGACCACTACCATCGCCGAAAGAAGAAGCATTCGCATGGAGCACCTCATTAATTGCCCGGAAACGTGCCCGCCGATCGTCAACTTTTCGCTGTCTGTGTGCAAGTCTAGCCCAAGGGGTAGGGCCTGTCCAGGAATCTTAAAGTCCTTGCAATTCTAAGAGTTTGTTTAACGGGGATGGAAATGAACCGGTCTAGTCGTAGACGATCGAACGATCGGAGGCTAAGGTCGCTCACGGTCCGCGCAAGCGAGGGATGAGATGGAAGGTATGGACCAGCGGGTTGAAGACTCTATATCCGGCGCCTCGAGCTCGATAAATAAGACGTTAAGTAGGCGCCGGCTCAACCAAAGGTTGAGAGTAAGGGAATAAGTCTTATGTGGGTTGAAGACTCTATCCGCCGGCCTTTATCACGATAAAGCGAAAAAGAGGCCAGCGGTTCAACCGAAGGTGGGTATGGTGGGCGATACTGGTATCGAACCAGTGGCCTCTTCCGTGTGAGGGAAGCGCTCTCCCACTGAGCTAATCGCCCACCCGGCGCGGAGTCTAGCATGGGCTTCGCGGGCGGTTCAACCGAGCCGAGCAAGTGAGATGAAACGAGAGGTCAGGGATAAATGTTCTAAGTGACGTGTGGTGAGCGCTGAGCTGTCGATGAGAACTCTTAACTCAGAACACAGCCATCCCCCCATTCGCCTCAAGCCTTCTCTGCCTCAGTGGTTGCCTTGACATGAGAAAAATACGCTACCTACAATGAGCTTCCTTTCCATGTTCCTGCATTCCACGGGGGCGAGTAAACGTGCGCGATGACGTCGTCATCATCGGCGGTGGTCTGGCCGGATCCGAGGCCGCTTGGCAAGCGGCCAATCGCGGCGCCAGGGTGACCCTCTATGAGATGCGGCCTAAAGAAAGCACCCCTGCTCACAAGACGGGGGATCTCGCGGAACTGGTCTGCTCCAACTCACTCGGCTCCGCGGACCCGACGACTGCCCCCGGGATATTGAAAGAGGAGATGCGGCGCCTGAACTCCTTGGTCGTACGAGTTGCCGATGAAGCCCGTGTGCCGGCCGGGATGGCGTTGGCCGTCGATCGTGAGCGCTTTTCCCAGAAAATCACCCGGGCGTTGGAGAGCCATCCCAACGTCAGAATTATCCGTGAAGAGGTGACTGAAATTCCGACGGACTGCGCCTGCATCATCGCCACGGGTCCGCTCACCGCCGATCGGTTGTCGCAGGCCATCGCGCGGGTGACGAAATCGAACCATCTGCATTTCTTCGACGCCATTTCGCCAATCGTCGATGCCGACTCGATCGATATGGACGTCGTGTTTCGAGCCTCTCGGTACGGCAAGGGCGATGGGGATTACCTGAACTGCCCGATGAACGAAGACCAGTACAACGCGTTCTACGAAGCGTTATTGAGGGCGGAGAAGGTGCAGCCCAAGGACTTCGAGAAGGTGTCGTACTTTGAAGGTTGCATTCCGATCGAAGTGATGGCGGAGCGTGGTCGTCAGACGATGCAATTCGGTCCGTTGAAACCCGTCGGGTTGACGGATCCCAGGACCGCCGCTCGTCCGCACGCCGTCGTGCAACTGCGCGCGGAGAACGCACACGGCAGCTGCTACAACATGGTAGGGTTCCAGACCAAACTGACCTATCCGGAACAACGCCGAGTCTTCCGCATGATTCCCGGGCTCGGGCGGGCCGAATTTTTGCGGCTTGGCAGCCTGCATCGCAACACGTTCATCAACTCACCGGCGCTCTTGCGCGATACGCTACAGTTCAAAGCCCGGGCGACGTTGTTCTTCGCCGGTCAGCTTGTCGGGGTGGAAGGGTATACGGAATCCGCCGCCATGGGGGGATTGGCCGGGATCAACGCGACGCGGGTCTTGGCCGGCCAGCCGTCGGTGACGCCCCCGCCGACAAGCGCACACGGGGCTCTCATGTGCTATGTGACGGCCAGTGATCCGCGACACTTTCAGCCGATGAATACGAATTTCGGGCTGTTCCCGCCGCTCCCCGCCGCGCCCAGGGAGAAGGAGCGCAAGCGGCTGATGATTCAGGCGCGTGCTCTGCAGGACATCGAAGCATGGATCGAGCGATCAGGGCTTTCCTGAGGTTCCTGGAGTTCCGCCGTGGGGCGTCCCAGAGCACGCTCCGCAGTTACGCGTCAGACCTGCGGCAGTTTCATGCATTTGCGCGTGACGCGAGCCATCTTGGCCCGCGGGTACGTCCACAAGACGTGACGGTCGAGACCATCAGGGCGTATCTCGGCGGCTTGGACAAGGCAGGGGAGAAAAAAACCTCGCTGGCAAGAAAGCTCTCGACGCTCAGGAGTTTCTTTCGGTTTCTCCGGCAGGACGAGTGGGTGCAGGAGAATCCAGCCGAGGAACTCCGAAGGCCCAAGCTCCCGAAACACCTGCCACGGACGCTGACGAAGGA
The DNA here is from genome assembly GCA_964655865.1 of uncultured Nitrospiraceae bacterium. Lineage (GTDB taxonomy): Bacteria > Nitrospirota > Nitrospiria > Nitrospirales > Nitrospiraceae > JBBIJI01. The sequence goes on along the minus strand of CAZZPI010000058.1, from coordinate 981 downwards.
GGAGGCCAACGCCTTAATGCAGTGTCCGAACGGAGGGTCCCTGTCCTCGTTGCGCGATCGCGCGATCCTGGAGACGTTCTATTCGACCGGGGCTCGGGTGAGCGAGTTAGTCGGGATGAATCGCGAGGATGTGAGTTGGGCCGAAGGCCTCGTGCGGTTACGCGGGAAAGGGAACAAGGAACGGATCGTGCCTATTGGATCGGTGGCCATCGAGGCGATCAAGGACTATCTTGCTTCGCTGGCCCGTCACCCGTCACCGGGACCCATTGCTCTGCAGAATGCAATGGGTGTCCCGCGTCACTTGAGATACGGGCCGATCCCCGTGTTTCTGAATGCCCGTGGCGGGCCTCTCACGGTGCGCAGCGTCGCGAGGATCGTCGCGGCCCATTCGAGCCACCTGCCCGGCGGCCGGATCAGCCCCCATGTCCTGCGACACTCCTTTGCCACTCATCTTCTGGATGAGGGCGCCGATCTCCGGGCGATTCAGGAAATGCTGGGCCATGCGTCGCTGAGCACGACGCAGAAATACACCCATCTGGCCGCCGATCAGCTCATGGCCGTCTACGATCGGGCTCATCCCCGCGCGGGTCGTATGGCCGTCGCGAAGGCGTCGCCCAAGAAGGCCGCGCGGTGACGATTCGGTCGACTACCATCCTCTGCGTGAGGCGGGAGCGGCGCGTGGCGATGGGCTGCGACGGGCAGGTTACTGTGGGAACGACGGTGATGAAGCACAACGCGAAGAAGCTCCGGCGTCTGCACGAGAACCGTGTCTTGGCCGGCTTCGCGGGCGCGACCGCCGATGCTTTCACCTTGTTCGAGAAGTTCGAAGCCAAGCTCGAGGAGTATCGCGGCAACCTGACGAGGGCCGCCGTCGAATTGGCGAAGGATTGGCGGACGGATCGGATCCTGCGGCGCCTCGACGCGCTCCTGGCGGTCGCCGACGCAGAGCACTCCTTCGTCATTTCGGGGACCGGCGACGTC
>CAZZPI010000057.1:0-9426 GCA_964655865.1 uncultured Nitrospiraceae bacterium | reverse complement strand
AACGTCCTCGTCCACACAGATCGCCATCAGCCCTTCCGGCTGCCTGGCGATCAAACAGAGTGGAGCCGATCCCTGGATCTGGACACCAAGACGCTCAGCCAAGTCGAATACAGGGATAAGCTGCTTGTCTTGACGAGCCACGGCGTGGACGTAGGGAGTCTGGCTCGGTACGCGCATGGTCTTGGGCCACGGCCCAACGCCGCCCACTTCTCCGACGTGCGCAGCCAAGCGTCTACCCCCGACGCTGAAGAGCACGTAGCTCCCCATCTTAGCGGTCGGCTTAGATTGCGGCCCACGGTGTGTTCTCAGCATCCGTCGCCTCTTCGAGTTGAAACCCGCCGACATCGATGACGCGCGGTTTGTCCTGCGGCCGAGACGGAACCACGGTGGGGATCGATGATTCCACTCTCGCGAGGGAGGGGCGGTCGACCCCCTTGACCACCCAATCGACATTCACCACCAGCGCTCCGGTTTCTTCAAAGGGAAACAGTCCGTGAAACCACTGACGTTCCTCGCCGCGGAACTGTCTAGCGAGAGGAGCCACCTGAGACCGTTGAACGTCCACAAGACCGCCGACCGAGTCGACAGGAAACGCGGCGCGCCGGCCGCCCATGGAACAGAGTATCAGGCGGGTCTGTGCGCTTTTCATGACGCGCTGCAACCCCAACCGATCCGCCAAATCGGTGACCGGATAGGTTTCATCCACGAGCGTCACTTCGCTGCCGTTGACGTCGCCCAAAGGGAGGATGCTTCGGACCAACCCGGAGGGCAGCGCCATATGAACGGTTGCAAGACGGACAACGAGAAAACGACTGACCGAGCCGGAAACCGTTGCGGCGACGGTCTTGTGCCTATGAAGACTCATGGCGGCCTCCGCACAGCCTCCTACTGCAGCGTGACGATGGATCCCGTCAGGACTTGACGCCGGCCTCTCGCCCGATCCACCGCTGCACCTCGCGGATCAAGGCTCGCTCTTCGACCGGCTTGGCGATGTAGGCGTTGGCCCCGATGTTCATCGCCATTTGCCGGTGCTTATCCCCTGCCCTGGTCGTCATGACCATGATGGGCACTCTCTGCGTTTGCGGTCGACTGCGCAGGGCCTGAATGACCTCGTATCCGTTCATCTTCGGCATTTCCAGGTCGGTGATGATCAGTTGGTATGTCCGTTCATTGGCCATGCGCAACCCTTCTTCACCGTCCACGGCCGTCTCCACCTCATAGCCCGCTGACTCGAGCATCCGGCTGACGAACTTGCGGACACTCAAGGAGTCGTCAATGAGGAGCAGCGGCAACTCTCCGGAAGGTCGGTCTTCTGGAGGAGTCGGCAGCGCCGGCACGTCGGGCTCTGAGAACTGCCCCTCCGGCGAATCGAGGGTTGGACCCTCGCCGCCTTGGTCGTTGCCACCTAGACGGCCGACGTCCAACACCAGCACCACGCGCCCCTCGGGGTCGATCGTGGCACCGCCGAAGTACGAACGTTCCAAGGCCTTGAGCGTCCCCAGCCTCTTAATGACGATTTCTTGACGACCCAACAACTCATCGACCGCGAGGCCGCGCACTCCGGCCATGGTTCTCACCAGAACAATGGGCGTCGGCCCTCCGGCCGGGAAAGCCTCCTGTCCGAGCACTGCATGCAAAGAGTGCACTTCCACGGCCTCGTCTCCAACCTGTAACAATGTCCGGTCGGCCACCTGCTGAACGGACCCCGGGGACGGCATCGTGACTTCGCGGACGCTTTGCAGTGGGATCGCATACCGGTGTGTACCGACCCGCACGAGCAAGGCCGTGCTGATCAGCAAGGTCAGCGGGAGATGAAGGATGAACTTGGTACCGACGCCGACGACGGATTCCACCTCCAGGTATCCGTTCATCGATTCGATCACGCGCTTCACCACATCCAAGCCCACGCCACGACCTGCCTGCTCCCCGACTTTATCGGCGGTCGAGAACCCCGGCAGAAAGATGAACTTGATGACTTCAGACTCCGTCAATGATTTCGCAACCTCCGCCCGTACCACCCCTCTGTCGACCGCCTTCTTGCGGATCTTTTCGATATCGAGGCCCGCGCCGTCGTCTTCAACCTCGATCACGACTTCATTGCCCCGGTGCGCAGCATGCAAGTAAACCGTGCCGGCCCTCGGCTTCCCCATGGCCAGACGCACCGCGGTCGGCTCGATCCCGTGGTAGACGGCATTGCGGACCAGATGGATAAGAGGATCGACCAAGCGTTCCACCACATTGGTATCTACTTCCGTATGCTCGCCGGAGGTCACGAGAGTGACTTCTTTCGCCGTCGATCGAGACGTTTCTCGAACCGCGCGACGGAAGCGTGTGAACGGGGTCCCGATCGGCACCATGCGTGCCCTGGCGATCTCATCCCTCATGCCCAAGGTCAGTTGCTGCAACTGGCTCATGTCCTCGTGTGAACGACGGATCGACGAGTTGAGCTGGGACATAGACTCGGAAATGTCGGCCGTCACCTCACTGATCCGACGAGCCAGGATGTTGAAGTCATCGTACTTATCGAACTCGAGCGCCCCGAAGTCCTCCGTTCCCGAGAAGGCTTGCCCGCCGGCCTCGGCCGATCCTGGCGACTGCGTCGGCAGGGTGAACATGTGCTTTTCCTGGAAGGTTTGGACTGCATCCACCAACCGATTCTTGCAGCTCATCACTTGGAGGGAGAGCTGTTCCAACACGCGAAGACGTTGTTCCAACCGTCCGCGTCCGATCACCAACTCACCGACCAAGTTGAGCAACCGTTCCAAGCGCTCGCTGCTGACGCGGATGACCGCACGGTCGTCACCCGTGCGCGACTCTTGGCCTTTCTGCGTCTCCTGTTCCTGTTGACCGGAAGCCTGTGCGGCAGCCGCCGGCTGAGCAGTTTGCACCGGGCTGCAAATGGCGCTCACAGCCTCGGATGGAACCCCGTCGCTCAGGCGCCTCAAATCACGCATAACGGAAGCGAATCGCTGTCTCGTCTCCCTGACCTGGCCGGGGTCCCGTCGCATCAACGTTCTGACCACGTCCACCGCGCGCAGCAAGAGATCTGCGTGACCGCTCACTACGGCCATCTTTCCCTCGCGCACCGCGCCCATGTAATCCTCGACGTCGTGCAGGAGGTCGCCGATCGCCTGGAATCCGACCGTATGGGCAGACCCCTTGAGCGTATGCGCGGTACGAAAGAGCTGATGGATGAGCTCGGAGTTGTCCGGTTCCCGTTCCAACCGGAGGAGCAAGGCCTCGAGCGTTTCCAGATATTCATGGGCCTCTGGCGCGAAATAGGACAGCACTTCTGGATCGAGATTCGGGATCAGGTACGTATCCGACAAGGTATTCTCATCGATGACCGCAAGGCCGACCCGGTCAGGAGCACGTTGAGCCTCTGCGGCGGAAGGAGCCGAGTCCTGTGCGCTCATCCCAACGGTACCCGCCGTAAGGGCAGGCGACGGAGCAACTGGTTGTCCCTGTTCGAGTTGTCTCAAGACCTGCTGAAGCGCGGGCACCTCCTGACGGAGATGTCCGAGGTTCGCAGGGTCGCGACGCATAAGAACCCGGACGATCTCGATCGCCCTCCGAGTCAGGGCCGTCAACTCCTGGCTCATGGGCAGGCGCCCTTCCTTCACTGCGACGTAACAGTCTTCGAGTGGGTGAGCGATGTCGCCGATGACACGAAACCCGACCGTCTGTGCGGACCCTTTCAAGGTGTGCGCGGTGCGAAATAACTGATGGATGGAATCCCGGTCCTGCGGGTCGGCCTGGACACGGCGCAGGAGTTCGCCCATCGAGTCCAGATACTCCTGGACCTCCGGTCCAAAATAGGAGAGCACCTCCGCGTCGATGTTGGGAACCAAATAGTCCTCGGCCGAAGAATCTTGAGGACTGAACGTCGCGTCTGATGGCGTCTGTTCGGACAGGAATGGAGCGCATCGTGTTTTCCACTGCTCCGCCGCCTGTTGATCCTCCCCGCCTCCTTTGCCGATGCTGTCGACCTGCGATTGGAAGTGAGCCACCAGCTCTCCGATGGTCTCCACTGCGCGGGGCCAGTCCGAGGATGGAATCGTGTGGGCCTGCTCGAGCATCGTCTCGAGCAGCTCCGCCAGTTCAGCCAAGGCCGTAAATCCGTACAGGGCGGCCGCCCCGCGGATCTTATGCCCGACGATATACTGGCACTGCAGGACCTCCGCGCTCGGCAGGGCGCCGTCGACGGGGTTGAGCACCTGCCGGAGGCTCGTCATCCCGTCCGTGGCCTCCGCCACGAAAATGCTGATCAAAGCCTGCCGGTCGAAGTCGTTACTCATGGCGCACACTCCGTTGCTGCGCGACCACTGTCCGACAGCGGTCAGGCGAGTTTGAACTGCGCGACCGATGCAGTGAGCGATTCCGCCAGCTTGGCCATGTCTTCGACGGTGGCTCGCGTCGCGTCCGTGGCCTTCTGCGTGGCCACGGTGCCGCCCGTGAACTCTTTAATCGCGCGGCCTACCTGATCGGTCGATGCGGTCTGCTGGGCCGCCGATCCGGCGATGGTTTGGGCCAATTCTGCCGATCGTTTGGCGATGTCGGAGATTTCTTTGAACACATCGCCGGTTTTGAGCGCTGAGGCCGATCCCGCTTCTACCGCTTGCGTTTCCTGTTCCATGGCGACGACCGCGTCCTGCGTTTCTCCCTGAATGACTTTCACCAAGTCCGCGATTTCGCGCGTCGCTTGGGTCGAGCTTTCGGCCAGCTTCCGCACTTGGTCGGCGACGACGGCGAATCGCGCCCCGGCTTCGCCGGCGCCCGCCGCCTCGATGGCGGCGTTGAGCGCGAGTAAGTTCGTCTGATTGGCGATTTCGCGGATCGTCGACACGATTTGAGAAATTTCCAAGGAGCGATCGCCCAGCGCTTTGACTTGCTTAGACATGCGTTGCACCGCGCCGCGGATGCTCTGCATGTCGCGCACGGTCTCCTGCACCGCGTGGTTGCCTCGTTCCGTCGCTTGAAGCACTTGCTTGGCGGACTCCGATGAGGCTCCCGCGGTCTCTGAGACCCTGCGCATGGAGGCTGCAAGCTGTTCGACCTGGGCGAGCGTCTTGACCGATTCTTCGGCCTGGTGGCGGGCCGTACCGGCCATCTGTCCCGCCGTATCGCGGACCGTACCCGCGGATCGGTTGACGCGCTCGGCCGCCTCCCGAACTTGCTTGAGCAATTGGCCGAACCGCGTGATCATCAAGTTGAAACCGTCCGCCAGGTTTCCGAAGGTGTCGGCGGTGACTTCACCGCGCTTGGTCAGGTCCCCTTTGCCGACCTCCGAGACCAGCACCAGGAATTGCATAAGGCGCTTCTGCATCATGTCTCGCTCTTCTTCCGACGTCACGAGGGCCGTGATTCGGTCGAGCATGGTATTGAACGAGGCGGCCATTTGACCCAACTCGTCTTTGGACACGACCTTCGCGCGGGCTTGATAGTTGCCCGCAGCCGCTTGTTCGGCGACTTGCGCAATGTGCACGACGTTCCGCGCAAAGTACCGGGCCAGCCAGTACCCGATTCCCAACCCGAGTGCCACGGCGACGACGCCGCCGACGACCAGAACGTAGCGTCCGTTGCTGGCGATCCCTTTCGCGTCCTCGTTGAGGTCGCTCGCGATCTCTTTCATCGTGGTCACCTGCTCCAGGTGCCGCTTCACCGCGTGCTCGAAGGCCGGCGTCACGTTCACGATGAGCGCCTGTCTGCCCAGCGCCCGCATGTCGTCGACCTGTTCGGACGTCAGGTTCTTATTGTTGAAGCTCTCGGCCATGGCGCTAAGCCCGCCCTCCGCCTGCTCGAAATAGGCCTTAAGCGCCGGTTTCAATTGCTGGAGGTCTTTCGCTTCGTCGCGTCCGGACTTAGAGACGCGAAGGGCCGTGGTTTCGTACTCGGTGAGTGTCTTTTGTACTCTTTCCTTCTCCGGAGCGAGGCGAACCACGTCCGCTTCGAAGTCGTACTTTCTCGTGCTGGCAGCCAAGTCCAACAGAAGTTGGCGGTGACGGGTCAGCGCGGTGCCCATCTCGTTGAATTCGGCGAGCGGCACAGAGTAATCCACATACGCCGCTTGGGACTGAGCCGCGAGTTGCTGCAATGACACGGCCCCGACCGCCGTCATAGCGACGATGATCACGCTGACCACGCCGAACCCCGTCATCAGCTTGGCCTGCGTGTTGAGACTCGCAAACCAGGCTTGCACCCCTCCTTTGACTTTGACCTCCTTGCTATCTTTGCCTTGCCTTGCCATAACTGTCCTCCTTCTCGACGGCCCCCGCGAGTGCGTGGGGTTCAGCTATGCCGTCCTCCACCGACCTTGGTCTTTCGCTTTACTCATGACGTGCCGCTCAATTGCTTCCTGTCTCCACGCAGGCCAACAATGTGGGCACTTCCACCACTCCGCTCATGCGGTCTTCGACACGAAGGATCGACGATACGAAGGGACGAGCTTTCGCCGTCCCTCCCGCCGCCGTCGCGAGAAAATCGTCGCGGCGAACCGATCTGATTTCAGGCACATTATCCACCAACAGTCCGAGTTGTTGGGTTTCATGTCTCACCACAATCGCAAATTTCTGCGGCGTGGCGTGCGAGCCGAGGCTCAGGACGGGACGCAAGTCGGCCACGGGAATGACGGTGCCTCTGAGGTTGGCGACGCCGGTCAACGTCGACGGCATTCCCGGCACAGGGGTGACATGCTCGACCTCGAACACCTCTCGGACGTACTTCAGGTCGATGGCGAAAAGCTCTCCCCCGAGACTTGCCACGCAAACCCGAATCGAGCCTTCTCCATGAGAATGGGAGTGACCGGCGCCTGTCGGTTGGACCGTTGTCTCCGAAGGTGGTGTCATGGTCAAAGCCTCTCGTATTTCACGGTGCCCTGCATTTCCCGCATCAATTCAACGCGCGCTTCACCGCGGCCAGGAGATCTTCTGCTTTGAACGGCTTGGTGACGTACCCGTTCGCGCCTTGCTGCTGTCCCCAGAACTTGTCGCTGTCGCCGCTCTTGGACGTGCAGAGAATGATCGGGATATTCTTGAACCGATCGTCGTTCTTGAGATCGCGGCAGGCTTGGAACCCGTTTCTTCCCGGCATGACGACGTCCAGCACGATGAGGTCCGGCTTCTCCACGGCCAGCTTGTCCTCCAGCTTGTCCGTATTCGGATAAGAGACCACAGTGTGGCTCGCCCCCTTCAGGTAACCCTCGATCACTTGGAGCTCGGCATAAGAATCATCGACCACAACGATTTTGCTCATGACAACCCTTCCTCCTTTTGAGTGCGGTTAAAACAACCTGCTTCAACTGGCCACCGGACTCCTGCTCACTACTTCATCGGCATGACAAGGCTGATCGCGCCTGCCAGATCGCCCTCTTTCCAGCCTTCCTTCTTCATCCCGGTGATGTCTCGCTCACCCCTCGGTACCCCATGGCAGGACAGGCACGAAGCGCCCGCATATTCCGGGTCCATCACGCGCAGGACCGGCTTCCCACCTAGCATCGTCGCCTTGGAGTATTGCTGGCCTTTCGGATGACGCGGGTCCGAGAACATTCGGAGCACTTCCATCTCGAAATCGTCCGGCTTGTTGTTGGGGTTACGGTAGTCGATCCCCGTCAGCTTGAGGCGAATGCCGGTTTTCTTATAGAACCGCTCCCCGGACTTTCTGGCGAACACAGCCGGCAGAAAGTTCTTGAATCCGACTCCCTGCTTGTTGATAACCGGTTGCGCTTCTGCCACAACTTCCTTTTCAGCCTCAAGCAAGCTCAAGAGCAGCGGCCCCTGAGGAAGTCCGTGGGCTCGCGTCAAATCGATCTTGGTCTTCGCCCTGAACTTTTCGACGACTTGCTGCGCCACGAAGTCCTCGGTAAACCCCTTGTTTCCTTTGGAGGCGTCGTTGATCAGCGCCTGGTTTTCGGACACGACGCTCCTCCCGGTCTTGAGGAGCGTGATGAGGAGTTCAGCAGTCTCAGCCTCTTCGCCGGCTCCGGCTGGGTTCACCGACAGCAGAAGGAGGGACGAGAAACCAACGCTTACTATCAGCGAAGACATGCGCGCATTCATAGCAATCCTCCTCGTTCAGTGCTCTTGGTGCTCCGTCACGGTCGTAGTGTAGCCGTTTGACTTCAGTGCGCAAGCAAACGACGAAATTCTGCACGAGCAGGCTCGGGCAAGTTGATCTCGGAAAATTCAACGAGCACACTGTTTTCTTGAAGACCGAACCAGAGGAACCGCTGGGGCCGCAACATCTATGCCGAGTTCGTTGATGCCTAGGCTGGAATCAATAACGAGGAGCAGAATGCTCACTTCCGCTGGCAATTCCGCGCATGCGGGAACAAAGGTGCCGGTGCTGTCATCGTAAACGTTCTTGTCACCTTTATACGCTGTTGTACACGAAGTGACGGATTTGGAACATCAGCAGAATACAGTAGTCCGATTCGGTCGCATGAGCCGTTGCTCTCTGGTTCGCTCCTTTTCTCCCTCAACCTCACCGCCGGCTCACTGAAACCGACGACCGACGACAAGTCGTCCCCTTTCGGTTTCTTGGGACGCATGAAACCTCTCCAGCCCTGTAGAAGCCGGAGTGGGAAGAATCGGATGCGAAAGCATGGAACCCGAGAGGGTGAAAGAGATGATCCCTCCGAGATCAACGGCTCAGCCAAGAATGGCAGCACGGAACGAGCCCGGATTGTCCAACTGGTTTACTGCCTCGTGTGCAGGGAGGATGGGCTCGATGGGTGGGGGCCGCGGGCTAACGCTCTTTCGACTCGCGTTCCCAGAAAATCTCGGCTTCGCCCTGCTTCCTGGCGACCCATCGAGCCAGGACGAACAGGGCGTCGCTGAGACGGTTGAGGTACTTCACGATCATCGGGTCGACGGACTCCTGCCGAGCGAGCCGTACACAACGCCGTTCCGCTCGCCGGCACACAGTCCTCGCATGGTGGAGAAGGCTGGGAAGCCGGCCGCCTCCGGGGAGAATGAATTCTTTCAATGGGATGAGATCCTTCTGACAGGAATCGATCAACGTTTCCAGCCGTTCAACATCCTTCGCCGTTACCTTGGGCATATTCTTGAACACCTGGCCCGGCGCCGTCGCGAGAAGCCCACCGACATCGAAGAGCTTGTTCTGCATCCATCGCAGCTCACACTCCACCATTTCCCGTACCGCGCCCTCGGCTTCTCGCAACCCTAAAGCGCGCGCGACTCCGAGAGCGGCGTTCAACTCATCGACGGTCCCGTAGGCTTCGACGCGGAGGCTGTCCTTCCAGATTTGCTGTCCCCCGGCCAAGCGGGTTTTTCCTTTGTCGCCGGTTTTGGTATAGACCTTGGTTATGCGCATCCTACCGCTCCTTGGTTCAAGTACGCCCACACGGGACGCAAGTCGAGATGGGCGTCGAGATGGTCGGCCCAGCGATCCAATGCCCGCTTCAGCTCA
>CAZZPI010000056.1:0-9448 GCA_964655865.1 uncultured Nitrospiraceae bacterium | reverse complement strand
CCCGTGAGAACGGTGATGCCGGCCCTCCTCGCCAGCGCATCGATCTCGGAGTTGAAAAGAATTTCGGTTCCCTCGTAATCATCACAGATGTCAATGTAGTTGACCTTCGCCTCGACGGCAGCCTTGGCGTCAGCCTCGTTAGTGACGCCGCAAATTTTGACTTTCATAGATTGCTCACACGACCGACCGCAGGTAATCGATGGGTGCAGGGGGCGCGAGCGACGAAGCGGCTAGCGTGCTAGTGTTGTCCTCAGAAATACGTTCGTGGTGAGCCCCTCGACTTCGCTCAGGGCCAACGGATGATGACAAGAGCTACCGGGACACTACACTAGGAGCAAGCCGATGAACTCCTGCGTTCCCCATAGAATCCTCTGTACACCCATTGACACATAATCCCTTTGGGATCGAATAACAGTGAAACGTTCTCCTCCATTTCGACTTCGCCTTTCCACTGCATCGACCATTCGCAGATCTCTCCCCCGCTCTTGAAGGTGTGGCAGCGCGCGGGGATTCCCAGATCCCTGACACGATCATCTTTCGAAGAGCCGATCCAACTGTCCCATTTGAGGCTGGCGTTATCCAGCATGTGACTGGCGCAGCCCGACAGGGCCAGCAACACGGCGGCACAGATCATTGACCTCATGGCGACGTTCTCCTCCGGGAAGATGACTCCATGCCTATATACTCTTTTCATCCGTCGATTGCCCGAGCAGTTCGCCGATCTTTGCGCCGACGTCATCAGCCTTGATCAGCGACTCTCCGACAAGCATAGCATGGACCCCCTCTTCCAAGAGGCGTAACACGTCGTCCCGCTTATGAATGCCGCTTTCGCTCACGATCAGCTTGTCCCGCGGAATCCGTTTGGCCAGCCTCAACGTCACCCCTAAATCGGTGGAAAAAGTCTTGAGGTCGCGATTGTTGATCCCGATGAGTCGCGCGTCGGGAGTCCATTCGAGCACCGTATCCAGCTCCCGCTCGTGATGGATCTCCACAAGAACATCCAACGAGAGCTCTTTTGCCAACAGCGTAAAATCGACATACTGTCGCCGTTCCAAGGCGGCCATGATCAGCAGGACGGCGTCCGCGCCGTACGCACGGGCTTCATAGAACTGGACGTCGGCGACCATGAATTCCTTATTCAACACGGGGAGCCCGACCGCCTGTTTGATGTCGGAGAGATAGTCGAGGCTGCCACGGAAGAAGTCCTTGTCCGTCAACACGGACAAGGCCGAGGCGCCGTGGTCTCGGTAAGCACGCGCGATCCCCACGTGGTCGAAGCGTTCCTCAAACTCCGGTCTCAACCATCCCAAACTCGGCGAGGCTCTCTTCACTTCGGCGATCAGAGCTGGTGCACCCGGTCTTCTTGTCGCCTCGATGGTCACCGCAAACCCGATGGCACCGGATCGATCACGCATCCGAGCTTTGAGCTCCGCCAGGTAACCCCGGCTTTGTTTGTGTCGAAGCTCGGCTCGCTTATGTTCGAGAATCCGGTCGAGAATCATATCCCAGGCCGTGACGTGTTATGCGTGACGTGTGACAAGAATCCAAGACATGCTGCGTGGTTGTCCGCTCTTTCTTGACTCGTCACATGTCACCCGTCACATGTGTCACCTATTCGTGAATTCGATCAGCCGCTCCAACTTTTCCGCCGCCGCCCCGCTGTCGATCACCTTTCCCGCCAACTGACAGCCTTCTTGGATCGTCTTGGCCTTACGCCCGGCCACCAACGCCGGCGCGGCATTGAGGCACACGATGTCGCGCTTGGCACCCTTGGTTCCGTTCAAAATCTCTCTCGTACTGCGGGCGTTCTCTTCAGCCGTTCCTCCGGCCAGCTCCTTGAGCGCCACCCGACGCAGGCCGAATTCCTCCGGCGTGATGAAAAAACTCGATACCACGCCCGACTTGCCTTCCGATACCTTCGTGCGATCGGTCAGCGTGATTTCATCCAGGCCGTCCATGCCGTGGACGACGAAACAATGCTGAGAGCCGAGTCGAACGAGGACTTTCGCCATCAGCTCGGTCAACTCTGCGTCGAATACGCCGATCACTTGGACCGAGGCGTTGGCCGGATTCGTCAAGGGACCGAGGATATTGAGCATCGTGCGGATGCCCATCTCTTGACGTGGGACGGCACAGTGCCTCATGGCTCCATGAAACAGGGGAGCGAACAGAAACCCGATGCCCACTTCCTCGATGCACTCCCCTACTCTGTCTGGTGGTAGATCGATCTTGACGCCCAGAGCCGCCAGCACGTCGGCGCTTCCGCACTTGGAAGAGACCGAACGGTTGCCGTGCTTGGCCACGGTTAAGCCCGCGCCCGCCACAAGGAATGCGGCGGTCGTGGAGATATTGAAGGTATGGGATCGGTCGCCGCCGGTGCCACAGGTATCCACCACCAAGGGGTCTCCGACATGAAGTTTCACCGCCTTGGCGCGCATGGCCTGGACGGACCCGATAATCTCCTCGACGGTCTCGCCTTTAATGCGAAGCCCCATGAGATAGGCCGCGATCTGCGCCGGCGTCGCCGCTCCCTCCATGATCTCGGCCATGACCGCTTCGGCTTCTTTGTCCGAAAGATTGATGCGATCGGCCAGTTTGGCGATGGCGTCTTTGATCATGGTAATCAGCTAACAGCAGACAGCGAGCAGCGAATAGCCGGATACTCCGCGCATGGTTTTGTATTCCTCCGCTGCGTGCTATTAGCTGTTCGCTATTAGGGAAGGTCTGATTAATTCAAAGTTCCAGGTGCTGACCTCGTCGAATTCCCCGTTTTCTGAAGGTCAGCTGACCGTGATCGGCAATTAATCAGACCTTCCTTAGCTAGAGCTTCAAAAAGTTTCTGAGCAGATCCTTCCCCGCTGTGGTGAGAATGGACTCCGGATGAAACTGGACCCCTTCGACCGGGAGGGTCTTGTGACGCAGGCCCATAATCTCTCCCTCATCGGTCTCGGCGGAGATTTCTAGACATTGAGGCAGGCTGGCTCGCTTGACGATCAAGGAGTGATAGCGGGTGGCCTCGAAAGGGTTCGGCAGATCGCGAAAGATGGTTTTGCCGTCATGGCGGATCATCGAGGTCTTTCCATGCATCAGACGGTCGGCCCGCACGACCTCGCCGCCATACGCGACGGCCAGCGACTGGTGCCCGAGGCACACACCCAAAATCGGGAACCTCCCCCCGAGGAGCAGGATGGCTTCGACGGAGATACCGGCCTCCTTGGGCGTACAGGGACCCGGTGAAATCACGATCCTGCTCGGTTTGAGCTGTTCGATCTCATCGACCGTGATCTTGTCGTTTCGATACACCCGCACATCCTCGCCGAGTTCGCCCAAGTACTGGACGAGGTTGTAGGTGAACGAATCGTAGTTGTCGATCATCAACAACATAATAAGGACGATTTGGTGAATTGGCGATTCGGTGAAGTTTCGGATCGTTCTGACCTAACAATTCATCAGATCACCAGATCCGACTTCCTACTTTCCCTCACTGCGGCAGATCACTAACTCACCAACCACCCAGATTCATTCCAGTCCCTGTTCCGCCAATTCGATCGCTCTCATCATGGCACGTGCCTTGTTGCAGGTCTCCTCGTATTCCCGCTGGGGATCGCTGTCGGCGACGATGCCGGCGCCCGCCTGGACGTACGCCTGATGTCCCGAGATGACGATGGTCCTGATATTGATGCACATGTCCATGTTTCCGGAGAAACTCAAGTAGCCCACCGCTCCGGCGTACGGCCCTCGCCGAGTCGGTTCCAACTCTTCGATGATTTCCATCGCCCGAATCTTGGGAGCCCCGGATACCGTGCCGGCCGGAAAGCATGCCGCCAAGACGTCGTAGATCGTTTTGTCCTTGTCGAGTCGGCCCGTCGCATTTGAGACCATGTGCATCACGTGTGAATATCGCTCGACTTGCATCAAGCCGTCGACCCGAACCGTCCCCTTCTGTGCGACCCGTCCGACGTCGTTGCGGCCGAGATCGACCAGCATGATATGCTCCGCGCGTTCCTTGCCGTCCGCGAGGAGATCGGCTTCCATCCGACGATCTTCGACTTCCGTGCGGCCCCGTCGGCGGGTTCCCGCGATGGGGCGCACGATGATCTGGCCGTCTTCGCACCGAACGAGGATCTCGGGCGAGGATCCCACCAACTCGACTCCGCAGATGCGGAGGTAATACATATATGGGGACGGGTTGATCACGCGCAAGGCGCGGTACAGTTCGAAGGGCTTGGTTCGGATCTGTGTCTCCCATCGCTGCGAGAGCACGCACTGAAAAATATCGCCCGCGCCGATGTACTCCTTGGCGCGGACAACCATCTTTTCAAAGTCCGCTTTGCTCATGTTGGACGTAAACACGAGGGGTTTGTGCCGGCGACGCGGCCTTCGGTGGCGGAGCGGCCGTTTGAGTCTGTCGATCATGCGCTCGATCCGTGCCGTCGCTTCCGCGTACGCGCTTCGCAAGTCCCGGTCTCGGCGGGAGCGCAGGTGCGCGTTGGCGACGACTGTGATCTTCTGCGACACGTTGTCGAAGATCAGCACCGTGTCGGTGATCAGAAAGGAAAGATCGGGCAAGCCGAGGCCGTCCTTTCGCCTGAACGGAAGATCCTCGAAGGTTCTCACGACGTCGTAGCCCAAATATCCGACGGCGCCGCCCACAAACCTGGGCAGCCCCGGAACCACGACCGGGCGATACTCCTCCATCAACTCGCGCAGCCTTGCCAGGGGGTCGCCCTTGCTCGGAACGCGTCTGGTGCGCCCCCCGTGTGTCACGAGTAGGTCACCCTCCCTCTCGCAAATCACGGCGGGTGCCCCGCTGCCTAGGAACGAATAACGGGCCCAGTTTTCTCCCCCCTCCACGCTCTCCAGCAAATAGGCGGCGGGTCCGTGATCGATCTTGGCGAACGCCGACACGGGCGTATCGTAATCCGCCAGGATCTCTCGATAGAGAGGGATCACGTTGCCCTGCGTCGCCAGGACGGCGAATTCTTCAAAAGTCAGGGAATACTGCCGCTTTTCCATTTCCGTCCCGCTCGAGCTACTCTTGTCCGACGATGAGCTTCTGTCCGACTTCGATGATGTCGTCCGGGAGCTTGTTCCATTTTTTGAGCTTGTCTACGTCCACGCCGTATTTCTTGCTGATGCGAAACAGCGTCTCCCCGGGCTTGACCACATGATGGGTGCCGACGGTTTTCTCCGGAGCCGCCGTTCCTGGCGAAGCCGTGGGTGCAAGGTCGGCAAGGTCGGGCGGGCTTTCAACTTTTGGAGGCTTGGCGGCGACTGCGCTCCGCTTCATTTCCTCTCGCGCCTTCTTCTCCATGAGCGCAGCCTGTTTCAAGGCCTCGGCTTCCTCCTGAAGACGGCCCATCTGCTCTCGCATCGCCTGCACCTGCGCGGCCAGCTCGCGATTCTTGGCGTCCACATCGGCGAATTCACGTTTGGTCCTTTTGACCTCGCTGTCCAGTTCCGCGGAGCGTTTCTCTTCCTGCGCGAGAAGCCGCTGAAAGTTGAGACTTCTGGCTTTTTCCGCCTCGTACTTCTCAGCCAACACCACGCAGCCGCTGAGCAGAACACCGACTCCCCAGAGCAGGACAAGTTGAGCCAGAGACTTCCACATGCCTATGGTGCGCATGTTCATCACGCTGATCCTCCTTATGAACGGCAGAGGGAAGATAGGGGGTATTGTATTTGAGGTCTGTTGAGACAGGGTGCCCTATCCTACCAAATGCGCCGTGAGCCTGGTAAGAATAGAGGCCAAAGCAGCGAAAGTCAAAGCGATTTGACCCGAGCCTGGTTTGACCGGCAAATTAGAGCTATGGTACCGTCCGAATCCAAGAACCGGAAAATCATGTCGAACGTGCACGCATGACCGAACGAGATCGAAAAGGTCCCTCCACCGTGCCTCATGGGCACGCTGTGACGGTCGACGGCATTCCGCTTCACTTGGCCCAGCCTCTCCGTTCCGAACAGGATTGGGTCGGGAACCGCGAAATCCTCAAGCAATTACTGGCCTGCTGGCTCGTGATTGACGAGCGCGACCTTCCCCTGTCGCCGAGAATTACAGGTCCCCCCGGGATCGGGAAAACGACGTTGGCCATGTCGGCGGCCCGTGAGAGGAAACAAGCAGTGTACGTCTATCAATGTACGGCCGACACGCGGCCGGAAGACTTGCTCGTGACGCCCGTCCTGGCCGAATCCGGCACGATCAAGTATCACGCCTCGCCGCTCATCACGGCTGCGTTGACGGGCGCCATCTGCATCCTTGATGAAGGGAATCGGATGAACGAAAAGAGCTGGGCGTCTCTGGCCTCTCTGCTCGATCACCGCCGCTCGGCGGAATCCATCGTCGCCGGCATCCAAGTGACCGCCCATCGGGAGTTTCGTTGTTGTGTCACCATGAACGACGATGCCTCGACCTATGAAGTACCGGACTATATCCTCTCTCGCCTGCAGCCGACCCTCAACGTCGGCTTTCCCAGCCGGAAGGACGAGCTGGCGATCCTTCGCTATCATCTCCCATTCGCCCCGGCCGAACTCTTAACCCTGACCGTGGACTTTCTTCAGAAAGCCCACCAACTGAGCCTCGACTACTCCATCCGGGACGGCATCCACATCTTGCAGTATGCGTTGAAACGGGCAGCGCAGGACGTCGAGCACCCGCTGGCCAAAGATGAAGCCTGGCGGGAAGCCCTCGTCAAAGTCCTATCCGAGGAGGCGCTCGACCTGCAGGCCTTGTCGCGTCGAAGGAAACAGGCGATCGGCGAGCAGCCCCTTCCGCGTGGCATGGGTGATTTCTTTTTTGAAGGCGACGATCCTCTCCATCCGGGTCGGTAAATGGGTTCCCTTCCCTCGTCGATGGAAACAGTCTTCCGCTTGTCCCCGCGGATCTGCGTGCTGCCGATTCTTCACGCCAGCGGAGACATGGCACAGGAGGTCCGGGAGGCGCTGATCGGTCAACGCGTCGACTGCTTGGCCGTTCCCCTGCCTCGGTCGGTTGAGGATCCGGTCGAGCGAGCCATCGAAGCCCTGCCGAAAATCCATCTGGTCATGATCCCGGAAGTCGATGAGCATGGCGCCCCCGCGGTGAGTTTCGTTCCCGTCGATCCGTGCCAGGCGGTGATCATGGGCATCCGTGTCGCGATGGGGGAAGACATTCCGCGCGCTTACATCGACCGCGAGGTGGCGGGGTTTGAGCCTACCCCCGTGACGCCTCCGGACCCCTTCGCGCTCAAAGGCCTCTCCCTTGCAGCCTTTTCCGCCGCGGTGGTGTCAGCGCTGCGGTCCCCCGCAAAGGACTCGCAGCAATGGTGGCGTGTCTGTTGGATGGCGTTCCGGCTGCACGAGCTGGAGCTCGACCATGAAGCGATCCTGTGCCTCTGCTCGCTGGCTGACTGGCCTTGGCTACGGATGGCATATCAGGAGCGTCTCTCCTTTGCCGAACCGGAAGCGGTGCTCGGAAGTCCCGAAAAAATGGTGGTCGCTCCGGGATCACTTTACTTCGTCCTCGGGGAGCTCCCCTTTCTCACGGAACTCTACGAACGACGAAGGGCCGAAGTCAGGTCAGACCGCACACTGTCCATCGATGGCGTGAAAGAGCTGCTGGTCGAGACCCGCAACCGTTGGAAGCTCGAGCAAGCATCCAACGGAGGTGCTGTGACCGACTGGGTGACGCCCCAACTGCTCCAAACCCTTCTTCAGTATGTGCGCAATCTGACGCTTTTCGATCGCCGGCTGACCCCCGACCTCTACACGCTTGTGTTGGCGGCGAAGCAAACGGCTGGCGACTCCTTCGCAATCACGCTGCTGGAAACCGCCAAGTCCTATTCCTATCAGACCGGTGTCGAGGATGGATATGTTCCCGTCGTCTCGGCCGGCATCGGGAAGCTCGAATTACCGGATGGTCGGGTGGTCTCGGCAAAGAATCGGCTCCAGGGGCCTCCGCTGGTCTGGCGATCGATCGACCTGCGGCCGAAACCCGCCCGCCGAACGAGTCGCCGCTGGTCGCTCCTTTGGAATCCGTTCCGACAATGTTCGTGGCCGCCCGAGGATCAGAAGATCGAGAGTTTTCATAGTCACGTGCGGCAGCAGGCGCGGGCGATCGTCGGCGCAGACCTCGCCAAGGTCGAAAAGTTCACCACCTCGCTCAAAGATGGCATCGACTTGCGGGAGACCCTCCGGCACCGCTTCACCGGCCGTTCGCCGCGGCCGAGCAAACACATGGAGATTTACGTCAAGGAATTCCCCCCGGCGAGGGGAAACGTGGATGCCATCGTATTCCTGTTCGACACCCCGGCCGATCCGGATCACTATAGCTGGAAAGCGACGTGGTACGCGGAGCACGCGCAGGAGTCCACGCTCTGCTTCTATGCGACACCGTTCTTGGACAACATGGTCGGGCCTGGAATCGGGCAGTCCTCATATGGAGGCGCCCTCTTTCTCTATCCGCCGCGTCCTATCCCCGACATTTGGACGGATGCTTCGTTGGAATTCGCGCAGACGCTCGAAGAACGGCTGATCGCCGGGGCCGTGCTGCATTCGTCGTATCCCCATGTGGCGCTGGTCACTCCGGTGCCTCCGCGGGCCCGCTGGCGGCACATCGCCCGCCAGTTGCAGCGGCGCCTGGTCCCCATACCCTTGGGCCGATTTTCCGGACAGACGATCGACCGGCTGCGTCGGTTTCACGTCCTCAACGGGCATGAGATTCGGAGCTATGCGGCGAGATTCATAAGGGAGTAAGAGAAGAAGGCGATGGGCTGGAGATTGAGCACCGGTATCTCTCCCACCGGAACCGACCATGAGTAAGGTCTCGCCTGCAGAAGCCCAGCGACGCATCGAACGCCTGAGACACGAGATCCGGCGCCACGACTACCTCTACTACGTCAAAGACCGGCCGGAGATCTCCGATGCGGAGTACGATCGGCTCTTTCGTGAATTGGTCCAGCTCGAAGAAGCCCACCCGGAACTGGTCAGGCCCGATTCCCCGACTCAGCGTGTCGGCGCTCCGCCGCTGGATGAGCTCCGTAAGGTACCGCATGACAAACCGATGTTGAGCTTGGATTCGATCGTGGAGGAGGAGGATGTACGGGCGTTCGACGCGCGGATAAAGCGAGAGCTCGATCAAAGCTCGGTCGACTATACGGCGGAACCGAAGTTCGACGGATTGTCCGTCGAGCTGGTCTACGAAGATGGCACCTTTACGCGTGGAGCCACCAGAGGTGACGGGCTCACGGGCGAAGATGTGACCGTCAACTTGCGGACGCTGCGGTCCTTGCCCTTAAGGCTCCTGAGCGATCGCCAAGTGCCGGGTCGTCTCGTCGTCCGCGGCGAGGTGTACATGCGCCTGGATGATTTTCAGGCCCTGAATCGACGAATCACCGAAAGGGGGGAAGAGGGATTCGACAACCCACGGAACGCCGCCTCCGGGGCGCTCCGACAGTTGGATTCGAAGATCACG
>CAZZPI010000055.1:0-9479 GCA_964655865.1 uncultured Nitrospiraceae bacterium | reverse complement strand
CCGGCCTTCCGAAAATACTTTTGAGCCAGGATATCCGTTGCCAGTTGGGACCATCGTTCGGGGACCTCGATGTTCTCTAACTTGAAGACGGTGGAACCGTCGGGGTTGCGGATTTCAGAGCACCGCTTTACGAATTTAAGACCCTCATAAGGGCTTTGACCACGTTGGGTAAATCTCCGTTCGATTCTCACGGCGTCCCTCCCTCGCGCATCCGCGTTGAAAAGCTGGTTTTAGCGTTTGGTTCTAGAATGGTGCTCGATTAACCCCGGGGGTTGGTTAAGAGGATTTAGCCTAATGAACAGATCCGTAATGTATCAGGATACTGCTACATATAGCGATTCAAAACCTTTGTCAATACCAAATATTGTGGCTTCCTGGGGAAAGCGGGGAAAAATTGGGGATATCGTAAAATTGGCTTGGTGGGCTGGATTGCTAGTAAAACTCGGTCAGTTATCCACAGATATGAGAGGCCATTTCAAAGGACCTCTAACCTACGAAGCCGGGGATGAGGGCTAGAAAGCAAACTTTCCGACAGCGCGCATGGAATCTTCCAGCCCATGAAGTGGAAAGAGCATTCCGCCAATCCCCAGGACTGAAAGCTCGGTCCCCGCAACCTGCATTGTGTACAGGCTGAAGAGTACCAAGTTCGTTCTGGCCGTCTGCTTTCTGACGATGCCCTCCAAGAGCTTGCGCCGGTTCGCTACGTAGACTGCACGGATCAATCGTTCCTGCGCAGAAGAAAGCGAGCCGTCACTATGGTCGAAGAGTCTTCGGAGTTCCTGGTCGCAAAAGGCAAGGTAGTCGTCCATAGAGGGATTACTCGCCGTAAGTCCTACGAGCAGGCCAGTGGTCAGGATGATCAGGAAAAGCTGCCAGACTTTCATTGGAACTCAGCCTGCAACTGCACATTATCACTGACAGGCCATTCTTGCGCTGGATAAGCAAGCTTCAGGGCACGACGCAATTGACAATTACCTGCCCGACGATTAGCTTACGGCTGCATTTCCGGGTATCTCTGGGCACCTTACGGAAAGCTGAAAGAGGAGGATTCGATGTTCGTCTGGAACAAATATCTGGTCGCAGGACTGCTGGGAGCATTCGTCGTCTTATTGGGCATCTTCCTCTTTCACGGCTCACCTGAGAGCACGAGCGGCCTGAAGATCCATACGACACGGTGGATCGCGATGAACTATTCCGGATTAGTGATCTGGGTCTTCGTCTGGATGATCGATCAGGCCCGCGTGCGCGGGAAAAACGCGTGGGTGTGGCTTGTTCCCTTCCTGTTTGCTCCCTTGCCCACTTTGATGCTCTACGTGCTGACCCTCCAACGACGAGTCCATTAGCCGACAGAGGTCGCTCAATGGCTATGCCGCGGCCTGAGCGGTCGGGACGACCTCACCATCAGAAATCCGATCCCTGATCATCCACACACACGCTAAACCGGGCAGGGCGATCAGGAAGGTCAGAAAGAAAAACTCTGGCCACCCAACCAACCCCACGAGCTCAGCCGACGGTCTTCCCGAAAACACCCGTCCCAGTGCCTCCAGCGATGACAGCAAGGCGAATTGGGTCGCTGTATAGCGGTGATCGCACAGGGACATCACGAAAGCGACGAAGGCCGCCGTCCCCATGCCGCCTGTTGCGTTTTCGATGATGACCGATGCGACAAGGGCGATATAGCTCTTTCCGATCCACGCCAACAGCACGAACATTAGGTTCGAAAGAGCCTGCAAGACTCCGAAGTACAGCAGGGAAGAAAACAACCCAAGCCGGACCATGGCGATGCCCCCCGCCAGCGCCCCGACCAGCGTGGCGCCGATCCCAAGGCCTTTGACGTATCCCACCTCTCCCTGAGAAAAGCCGACCCCACCGATCAAAAAAGCGGTTTGAAGAGACGACGCGAATGCATCGCCGAGCTTATAGAGAACGATGACCGCAAGGATGCTCCATGCCGTCGGTCGCGAGAAGAATTCTCTGAGCGGGCCGATGACAGCCTCACCGAGACTCAGCGGGGCTCGTTTTGCGGCTGCCGCCTCTGGGGCGAGCAGGATCGTCAGGATTCCGATTCCCATCAACACTGCCATAGCCAGGTACGTAGACCGCCATCCAATATGATCGGCCAGGACCAGCGCCCCGGAGCTTGCGACGAGGAGTGCCAGGCGATAACCATTCACCCACACTGCGGCGCCAAAGCCTCGTTCGTCTGCATTGAGCAGGTCGGTTCGATAGGCGTCCAGCACGATGTCGAGCGACGCGGAGAGAAAAGCCACGAGGATGGCGACACCACCGAGAAGCTCCGGTCGGTCGCCCGGACCGAACAAGGCCATCACCGCGAGCCCGATGCTCACCGCCGTCTGAAGGATGAGCATCCACCCCCTCCTGCGATCTAGCCAAGGGGGAACGTACCGATCCAGAACCGGTGCCCACAGGAACTTGATCGTATAAGGCAAGCCCACCAACGTGAACAGGCCGATGGTCTTGAGATCAACACCGACCACTGTCAGCCAAGCCTGAAGCGTGCCGGCCGTGAGGGCCAAGGGCAGGCCGGAAGCGAAGCCGAGCGGCAACATGACGCCGATCCGCCGGTTCGCGAAGGTCTGAAATAGCAGAGCCCTGACAGTCATGCGAGAGTGGCTGATCCAGAGTGAATTACCGGTAGCATAACACTAAGCGCTCCGGGGTCATCAGCAGATTCGCGAAAATACGGAGAAGTAAACCTCGAACAGCGGCAGCGGAAAAACCATCCCATGCGTGCGGGGATGTTGGGCTCGAGCTAACAGGGTTGCCCGTTGAAGAGGCAGGGCTTATAGCGGGAGGCGTCGAAATCTACGTTCTCCTGATAGACGCGTTCATTGCCGTTGACGCCATCTTGTTCAGGATCGTTCCACATCGTGTGGTTCCACCAATAGAACAGCGGATACCGCTCCGTGTAGTAGACAGGGTTGCCGTAGTTGCTTCTGGTGTATTCCTGGACCATCCGGCCGGTCACGTAGTCGACTTGGCCATTGCCCTGGAGAGAATAGAGAAGCAGAAACATACGCGCTTCGTGATCGTACAATTCATCGACATGTGTGGACAACTCGGGCTCGGCTGGAAGAGACTCCATTGTCCGGCCGCCGTTGGTGGGACACAGAACGAGTGTGCTCAGCAGGATGATGATGCCAACGCGTGGAGGAAAACTCACGAGGAAACCGTGTGCGTGGCAGATACAGGAAAACGTGTGTTGATGCTAGCACGATCCTTTGAGTCTCGCAACATCTCCACCCGAAGCCGTCGCCTTGCTGCCCCTGAAGTTCGTTTCGTATAATGCGCGTCATGCCTGCGACTCAGCCACGCGCCGTTTTGGAGACAATCGGATGCCGCCTCAACCAGGCGGAATCCGCCGTGCTGGCGGCCCAACTCAAACGCCAAGGCTATCAGGTCGTTGAATCCGGTGAAGCCACCGACCTCTTGGTTTTGAATACCTGCTCGGTAACCGAAAGCGCCGAAAAGGATTGCCGTTACCTGATTCGTCGAACGCTGCGGCAGTCTCCCCAGGCTTTCGTCGCCGTCACCGGCTGTTATGCGCAAACCGGCGCCAACACCCTCGCGCAATTGCCGGGCGTTGACCTTATCGTCGGCACCCAATACAAGATGGACCTGCCGTCCTATCTGCCGCTCCCTCAGGCCCTGCAGAAAAAGGCCGGCGCCCGAATCGTTCATACCAGCTCGATCGATCAAAAGGATTTCGTGCTTCCCTGTACCGGGGAGTCCGATCACACCCGCGCCGCGCTCAAGATTCAAGACGGCTGCAACTTCATGTGCGCATTCTGTCAGATCCCCTTCGCGCGCGGACGGGAACGCAGTCGGCTACTAGATGATGCGGTTCGGGAGGCAGAGGAGCTGGCTAGGCGGGGTCACAGGGAGCTGGTGCTCACCGGAGTTAACCTCGGCCGATACTCGCAGGAGGGAGCGGGAATCGTTGAGCTGATCCAGGCGCTAGAAGCGGTGGCCGGCGTGGAGCGCATCCGCATTTCATCGATCGAGCCGACGACGATTCCCGACTCGCTCCTGGACCACATGACGACATCCTCGAAGCTCTGCCGGTTTCTTCATGTTCCGGTGCAGAGCGGCGACGACGCCATCCTTGCCGCCATGAACCGGCGGTACTGCGTGAAGGAGTATGTCGAACTGATCGAACGAATCGTAGCGCGTGTTCCGGATATCGGCTTAGGAACGGATGTGCTCGTCGGCTTTCCCGGCGAGGGAGAGCCTCAATTCGCCAACACCGTTCGACTGGTCAGTGAGCTGCCGTTTTCTTACTTCCATGTATTCAGTTATTCACGCCGCCCGAGGACCGCCGCGGCACGGATGACCGGCTCCGTTCATCCTGCGACCATCAAGGCTCGATGGAAGATGCTCACAGATCTCTCGAAGCAAAAGCGACTTGCTTTCCATCAGCGCCAGATCGGTCAGATTTCGCGGGTGCTGTTTGAAAGCCGAGAGCCGGACGGCCACTGGTCTGGTTTGACCTCGCAGTTCACCAGAGTCGTGGTGACCTCTGAGCTCGAACTGACGAACTCCCTACGGGATATCGTCATCACGGGGGCCAGCGAGACGCATGCGTTCGGCAAACTGGTCGATTTCGCCTCACCGACCGAAAGGCTGCGCCTCTTATGAGCAACTGGAGAGCATCGCCGCTCGTCCACATCGAAACGTTTGGCTGCCAAATGAATGAGTACGACACTGAACTCATTCGGGGGATCCTGCGTAAAGAAGGCTTCTCGTTCACCGAAGACCAGGAACGCGCGGACGTGGTGCTTATGAATACCTGTGCGATTCGGGAAAACGCCCATCAGAAGGTTTATGGCCACCTCGCCGAGCTTAAAACCATCAAGAAGGAGCGTCCCCTGGTTGTCGGCGTCCTCGGCTGCATGGCTCAGAATCTAAAATCCCAGTTGACCGAAAAGGAGCCGATAGTCGACATCCTTGTGGGCCCCGATGCATACCGCCAACTTCCGGGTTTGCTCTTCAGAGCCATAACGGCGCAGGAAGACGGATTGACGGCCCGCGGCATGGCAGTCGATTTATCCGAATACGAGACTTACGAGGACGTGCTGCCCGAGCGGACCGAAGGAGTCAATGCCTGGATGGCCGTCATGCGCGGGTGCGACAACTTCTGCAGCTTCTGCGTCGTGCCCTATACCCGCGGGCGGGAACGGTCGCGAGATCCGGAAAGCATAGTAGCCGAGGCCCGCCAAGCGGCAGCCGAGGGGTACAAACAGATCACATTGCTTGGGCAAAATGTGAACTCGTATCGGTTCGGCGGCTGGGACTTTGCTAAGCTGATCGTCGCAGTAGCCGATGTGCCGGGAATCGAGCGCGTCCGATTCACGTCTCCCCATCCGAAAGACTTTCCGCCGCAGCTCCTGGAAGCCGTCGCCGGTCATCCCCGTATCTGCAAACATATTCACTTGCCATTACAGTCGGGCAATGACCGCGTCCTGGGACTCATGAGCCGAACCTACACGCGCCGCGAATACCTCATGCTCGTCGATCGAATCAGGCGCCTGAACGAGAGGATCGCGCTGTCGACCGATATCATCTGCGGATTCTGTTCGGAGACAGAAGAGGAATTTCTCGACACCTTATCAGCGCTCGAAGAAGTCCGCTTTCACTCGGCGTATATTTTCAAGTACTCAGAACGGAAACACACGATTGCCGCTCGGAAATACCGGGACGACGTTCCCGAAACCGTCAAGGGAGAACGGGTCGCTCGACTCGTCGAGATCCAACGCGAGATTTCCCTTGCGCATAACCTGAAACTCATCGGAGCCGAGGTCGAGGTCTTGGTGGAACGTGACGCCAAGCGTTCCCCGATGCAGTGGATGGGACGCACCGAGGGTAATGTTACCGTCATTTGGGAAAAATCGGCAAAACCTTCCGCGCCAGGTCGTATCGAAAGCCTGAAAGTGTGGGACACCTCTCCCACCACCCTGTACGGGATCCCTGTTCAACAATAGTGACGAGGTACCAGCCGGTGCATCTTCTTGCCTGCAGCTAGGACAATCTTGTTCTACCGGTCCCAGGATTGAACTTCCCTAGTCGAATCTCACCCCCATCACGAAAAGATCAGATCCGGGATCGTTAGGGATAAGCCGTTGTCGTTTCGAGCGGAATCGCTAACAGCACACACAAAAAATTCAATAACCTCACTGACTTACATGAGCACCTCAAGCTGAAACCCGATGGAACTGCAAAAAGCCTAGGCGCTAATTCAATAACGAGATTCAGCCCCTGACCTCAGATTCCCACCAGCCCTCTTGGATGGGGGAAGGCATGCAGATTGCTTCTTCTGATGGACACTGAACCAATTCCTTTACCCTATGCCTGCGGATCACAACCATTCCAGTGAACAGGAGACACCTATGAGCCTCGAAACGATTATCTCGGTCGGTGTATTTGGGTGGTTAGCCGTGGGCATGGTGCTGATGGCGCTGGGAATCTGGTAAGTCGCGCCAACCCTTGATCGTCACCCCAACCGCGATTCAACCAACAATCCAATTGGAAAATCCGAACTTAGGGAGGGCAGTATGATTCACGGAACTGGCATCGCTCGGTCGATGGTCGCAATCGCAATCGGGAGTCTCCTCGCCTTCCCGACCGGATGCTCGGTTTTTTCCAACCAGGTAGCGAAGGTCAACCAGAGCGCGAACGGTAGCGTCAGTATCGAAGAAGTCACAGACTGGTCATTTGAGGCCTCCCACCCGGCGATGGTGGATCAAGGAACGATCGCGAAGGTTCTCCGCGGCGTTCAGGTGGAAGAATGGCCGGGCGTGAGCGACGGCGTGCCCGCAAGCGGCAGCAGGCCGATGAAAGCATTCAGCGATGAGAACGTCGAGTATCTCGCTCCCCTGCTAGCACAAGCTTTGTCCCAAGCGAAACCTGAGCAAGTCGTCGGTTTCCAGGTGTTCTCATCGGCAGGGTCCGGGTCTGGTCCCGCTGCGGGTACCGTTTATGTGCAGAAGGGCGCGGTCCGCGTCACGCTGACCCAATTCGCAGGGCAAACGCCGAAGTCGTCAGTGGGGTCATGGCTGAGCTTCGACAAGTCTCGCTCGACCTCTAAGCCTGTTGTCAGCTTCTCCCCGGTATCGGTGGCGCGCGTCGTTCCGGCGCCGTCTTCCGTCGCCCAGGGCGTCTCGAACGTCCAATCGGTGGTTGTCGACTACGCGTCTTTGGCGAAGACGCCCGTCCAGATGACCGTGACGGCGACAAAGGTCTCTCCGACACGCAAAGAAGTGGTGCCTGCGGCGGCTCACGTTCGCCAGGAAGCCGTTTCTCCGGAAGCGGTGGCCGTGCCGGTTTCGGCGAACGGCGAGATGAGTGAATCGGAGTTCTTGGCGAAGAAGCTGGATGAGTTGCGGCAATCGAAGGAAACGGTGGCCCAGAAGGACGCGCAGATCAAAGCCTTGCGTCGCGATATGGAATCGATGCGGAAGCAGTTGGAAGATCGCGACAAACAGATCCGCACCTTAAAGGCGAAGAAAGTCTCTTCCCAGCCGACCAAGAAAAAGAAAGCTGAAGTGGCCGTTCGCTAGTCGACAGCGACCAACTCCGGCTGCAAAAGGACCACATCACGGGACAGGGGTTGTCGGAAAGTCATCCGGCAATAGCAGGCATACGTGATATACGTATCCTGAAGACAGTAAGCCCCGATTTCCTTCCCCTGTCCCTTTGCCCACAAATCGGCGACCTGAGCTCCGCTGCCCGATTTCGTCCCCACGTCCAGCGCCCGCGCTAACACGTCCAGCTTGACCCATCCGCGCGTTTCCCAGTTGCTCCACACCGCCATCGTGTCGAACACCGGTTCGGTCCGGAATTTCGCCAGGTTGATGTCCATCGACGGCTTGACCTGGTGAATGATCGATCGCTTCTTGATAAATGGTAGATCGAACCCGAGGCCGTTATGGGTGATAAACAGCGTCGGCCGGTCCTGGGCCAGACGGGCCCAGAACTGCCGAAGCAACTCCCGTTCATTCGAGCCGTACCAGGCCACGGCAGTGTGGGGCTCCAGTGCCTCGGTCAGCTCGATCATGCCGATGCAGATAATCCGGCTAAAGGTGCCGTCGAACGCCGACTTGGCATACAGCTCGTCCTCGAGGCGGCGTCGCTCTTCCGCCTCGCCTGCGGCAAAAAGATCATACGCTTCTTCTAAAGGAGGCAGCTCGCCTTCCTGAGGTAACTTACCCATCAGGCGCTTCCACTCATCCCGAGGCGCCTGCACAGTCTCAATGTCGAGCACGACTTTCATAGCCTAAGGACAGGTAATGGGTTATGGGCTATAGGTGATGGGCGAGAGTGTTTTGAAAGATTTCCGCTTGTTCTGCCCCATTGCCTATAACCTAGCGCCCATAGCCACGTTCCTTCAGTTTTTGTCCTTGAGAGATCGAAACATGATCACTGCATCCTGATACGAACCACTCGTCATGCGCACCGCTTCCGGGATGACCGCCAATTCTTGGAACCCCAATTTCTTCCACAAGTGCCTTGCCGCGTGATTTTCTGAAAACACCAGATTGAATACCACACTCCGGTAACCGAGGTCCTTGGCATATTGCACCATCGTTGCGCCGAGGAGCCAGCCCAATCCGCGGTTGCGCCACTCGGGCGCGACGATGAATCCGGCATTCGCGACGTGTCGCGCGCGGCCCGGCCAATTGGGTTTCAAGTAGAAGGCTCCGGCCATCGTCTTGGCATGAGCCCGATCGGGGCTATACGCCGCCACCGTGCTCTTGCCGGTGAACCAATAGTCACGGAACTCCTTCGGGCCCGGCATCACCTGGTGTGGATACGACGTGCCTTCATGCACGATGATCCGATACAGCCGGCGTAAGGGCTCGACATCCTGCTCGCGTGCGAGCACGAGTTGAACCGGGCTCCCGTCTTTCAACCGCGCCTCGAGTGGAAAACGCACATGCTCCTCACCGAATTACTGAAGCCCCCGCAGCGCCTCGATGATCGGGCGATCGGCAGGAGGGAATTCGTAGTCGAGCAATTCGTCCGGCGAGACCCAGCGGACTTCTGCACAGTCGATCGCGCTGGCTTCGCCCGAGAGGATCGAACAGCGAAAGAAATGCAGCTCGACGGTTGCCTCTGGATATTCATGCCGGATGGTCTTGAACCGGATGGGCGCGCCGATGCGGATCGCCAATTCCTCCTGGAGCTCGCGCCGAAGACAATCCTCGAGTGTCTCGCCGGGCTCGCACTTCCCTCCGGGGAATTCCCACAAGCCTCCCAAGTGGACATTCCCCTTCCGCCGCGCAATCAGGTATCGGCCCTCCCGGGAAATGAGCCCCGCGGCCACTTGAACGAGTTTCATCGCGTCCATTCAGTCGACCGGCGCTCGACACGGGAGGGGGCCCGAACCAACTCCCCTCCCGCATGTTCTTGGCGCGACAGAAGCCGCCGGTTCATTCACCCCAGGGCCATGGCGCGCCAGC
>CAZZPI010000054.1:0-9518 GCA_964655865.1 uncultured Nitrospiraceae bacterium | reverse complement strand
GGCTATGATTGACCCCCTGAAAGATCCTGGGGTAAGGTTAGCTCATGAGAGGAGATCCACCATGACCGATGCCATCTTACAGGCCTATCGAGACGTTGAGAAGGCGATGGAACGCTACACCCAGGTGCTCGAAGAGTACGTGGCCTCCCTGCGAGTGTCCGAAGCCTCGGACCCTACCAGGCTCGAGCGCATGACCCACGGCGCCAAGGCGATGCGGGACAGCAGCATGATCTACCTGTCCTACGCGAAGTTCATCGCCCACGGGATGCCGCAGAGCGAAGACCTCGTGCAGGAAGACCTGCAAGGCTGAAGCATCGCCGAGGCGGTCCGCGATCAGCGTCCCGTTCTTTGCTGCTCACAGCGAACAGATCCTCGTGGAGAAAAAACGACAAGGGCCCGATCCCAGGAGGGATCGGGCCCTTCGTGCTTCACCCTCTGCTTCCTTCAAATCCTCACATGCTCCGCATAAAGTGGGCGACCGCTTCCGGATCCACCTCAGTCCCCATGACCTGGGACATCGCCACATTGGTGGACTTCTTTCCCGTCAGGCCGGACTCAACTTCGTCCAGGATCAACTCAACCGGCATCGACTGTCCGCCATAGACGCGGGGCCCGCCGATGATCTTGGCTTTCGAGTAACCGTAAATTGCAGTGGCGACTTCCTTCGCTAGCCACCCCACATAATTGAACTCGGGAACGACGATGAGCTTGGTCTTGCCGCAGAGCTGACGCAGCTCCCGCGTGGGGAACGGACGAAGCGACCGAATCTTGATCAGCCCGACCTTAATCCCCTTGTCCTTGCAGAGCCGAACCGCTTCGCGAGACTGGGCTGCCGCACTGCCGGAGGCGATAATCACCGCGTCGGCGTCCTCCACGTTTTCAGCGGTGCAGAGTCCGCCCATGTATCTATTGATGTACTTCCGGGAACGCTCCACGGCGGCCCATACTTCCTGCTGCCACACGGCATGAATGTTGTAGGCCATGAAATTCGACTTCTGTACGGGAGCGTCACGGGACAGCCGCGCCGGTGGATTCTCTGCGTCCAGCACCGGTACCGCGCCGCGCCAGGCTTCGCGCGGAGGCAGCTTGATGCCGCGTTCCTGCATGTGGACGTAGCCGCGGGCGTGGGTGACGAAAAAACCGTCGCATGCGACACCGACCGGCAAGGTCACATCGTTCTTCTCGCTGATGACGAATCCCTTCATGATGAAATCGAACACATCCTGTTGGTTCTCGGCGTGGAGGACGATCATGCCGCAATTCAGGAGATAGGCAATCTCGATGTTGTCCGGCTGAATCGCCAGCGGCGCGTTGACCACGCGGCAGGTAAAGAAGGCTACCGCCGGCAGCCGGTGTCCCGGCCAAGATGCGATGCCTTCCATCCCACGCAGCGTTCCCGGCCCGGCCGTGGCGGTGAAACAGCGCACACCCGCCCGTGAGCCTCCGGCAATCGCGGCCATCACGCCAACCTCTTCTTCGCCGCGATAGTACTCCTTCACATAGCCTTCCCCGTAAAGCACACCCACGAGCTGCATCGTTTCGCTCTGCGGCGTGATCGGATAGGCGATCGCCAGGTCCACGTTCGAACGGCGGACCGCCTCCTTGGCGGCCTCACTGCCGGTGATGAATTCCTTCGTCCGCGGGGCCTCAAGGAACATGTATTCCGGGGTCACTACCCCTTGTTTCTTGGCCTCCGCGTGCGGATCTTTCTTACCGTCTACCTTCGGAGCCGCCACGCTGGTGATCGGATCACCTTGGGGATTGGTCTTTTGTTGGGCTTCCAGCGCTTCGCTCATAATGGAACCTCTCTATGGGGCACTGTCGATTGATTCATCGAATCATTGATTCACTGAATAAAACAACCGGCAATGAGGAAATGTCTCAATTCTTCTCAGGCTTCGCGCTGCATCTTCTCGGCGGTGTGGCCGAAGAGAGCGGCGGCGCCGCTATCGACCGGAGAGGGCGCGAATGCCAACGGATTCGTGTGCGTCTTCCCCCCGTGGACTTTTGATTGCGTCCCCGTGAAGCGAACGTTCTCACCGTTCGCAGGCAGCTTGATCCCCAACTCCTCACGCACCTTCTTGAAAATCCTGGCGGTTTTGCGGAGCTTTTCCGTATCGGAGTCACGAATCGTCAGCATGGCATCTTCGTGTCCCTGCTCGGCGCAGATGGCCATCGTGCAGCAGTTCGTGCCGGCCCGAATCATTTTCAACGTTAAGTTGGCGTAATGACAGTGGACCCCGACGAAGACGCAGGCCTCGATCTTATTTCCCCAGATGGTGAGGTTAGGATGGTTCGGATTGATGACTTCCTCTGGATCGATCTTCGGATACTTGGGCCGATAGTCCGGCATCGGAATAATCATCACGTCCGGAATTTGAGAGGCGATCTCCAAGACGGCTTGAGCTTTTTCCACCGCGTGCTGGTTCCACGCCCAGAGGATCATCGGACCTGGGAAAATGGTCGCGTTGGGGCTCGTCAGCATCTTACGAGCCATTTCTTCGATAACTTTATCCTCGTTGGGTTCCAACAAGCCATAAAAGAGACCTTCACCGGGCTCCGGCAGGGATACGCCTAACTGGGCCGCCGAGGGAGGATGAAAACCTGCCGGACCGGGAACAATGATGCGCTCTCTCGTATCTTGTGTCGCCACTGCCTTAGCTCTCCTCTTGTGCTACCCGACTACCGGGCTGGCCAGGACGGCCGTGGTGGATTTTTCGCCGTAGGCGATGTTGTCCGTGAGCGCGGCTTTCGGCAACTGATCGATCATGATCATCTTGATGGCGTTGTTCTTGGCCATGTTGTCGCACACCCAAACGCACTGCGCACAGCCTTTACAGCGGTCTACGGCGACATAGGCAGACCCGTACTTATACCCCTTGTCCCTGCCCAACTCGTCGCTATAGAGGATGGTGTTGGCCTCCGGGCAGTACTGCGTGCAGAGCTTACAGCTCTTCGACGCGCAGATGTCGACGTTGATGTCGGCTACCAGATACATGCAAGCTCCTTCCTGTCACACTTACGCCGTCGCTGCCGCCGCCACCGGCTCTTCTGCGCGTTTGACGGATGAGGCGCTCCAGCCGTTGTCCACGGCATAATTCCATCCGGCGCGTATGACGGCGACGTTCTTTTCGATCAGCTCCTGTTTCTTCTTGAACTTTCGCTCGACCACGCTGTCCAGCGCCGCGGTTCCACCTGACACGACGAAACCCTTGCCGAGGAAGCGATCCTTGACCGCCTGGGCCAATGCATCGATGGTGGTCAGCCCCGTAATCGCTCCGATGGCGCCCATCAGCGCCATGTTCGTCGCGAGGTCCATCCCCGATACCTCCAATGAGATCTTCGTCGCCGGCAAATAATAGAGCTTGGCTCGACGCTCTTCGAGCTCACGTTGGTGATCCTTCTGGAGTTTCATCGGTCCATCATGATTGATCAGCGCAATGCCGTCATCTTTCAGCCCGAAGTAAAACGGCATCGTGTAGGACTTGCCGTGCGTGATGACCTGGGGATGGAAGATGATGATGATATGAGGGAAGGTAATCTCTCCGATCTCATAGATCGGCTCATCGGAGACTCGAACGTAGCTCTCGACGGGGGCCATGCGTTTCTCCGACCCATAGAAGGGCACGATCGTGCTTTCGCCCCCGGCGTTGATGACCGCAGTACTGAGGATGTGCGAGCCTGTGACAACTCCCTGGCCTCCGACACCCGCCATGCGAATGTTGTATCGTTTTGCCATCGCCGCGTCTCCTTTTGTCCTACCTCTGAGTCTCGTGAGGCCGACTCTTTTCGGCTTCAGCCTTGGGGAACCTCTGCCTTCGCGGCCGCTTTCTGCGCAAACTCCTTGTAGCCGTACCGATCAGTCAAATATTGCTTGGCGTCCTCGGTGACGTATTCGGAGAACTGATAGCGATCATTCTCGACGTTCTTGGCGTCTTCCATCACCTTGTCGGTCGGAATCGCATATTCGATGTTGCAGGACGTGTACGCCTGGATATAGGAAGGCCCGACTTCTCTGGCGATTAAGACTGCTTTCTTGATGACGCTCTCAACCCTGCGCGGGTTATTCGGCACGATGGTCGCGACGTAGGCACAGCCGGCGACCTTCGCCATAGCCACCATGTCCATCTTCTCGAACTTCTTGCCGAGCGGGGCCATCTTAAGAACAGCACCCCGGTTGGTCATGCCGCTCTCCTGGCCACCCGTATTGCCATAGACCTC
This sequence comes from uncultured Nitrospiraceae bacterium, assembly GCA_964655865.1. Classification (GTDB taxonomy): domain Bacteria; phylum Nitrospirota; class Nitrospiria; order Nitrospirales; family Nitrospiraceae; genus JBBIJI01. The sequence continues at coordinate 5,297 of CAZZPI010000054.1, read as the reverse complement.
GTTATCCAACATAATCGTCGTGAACTTCTCTTTACGAAACCAGGAGTGGAGCACCTGTGCGAACCCGATGTCGGCCGTACCTCCATCCCCGGCCATCACAACGACATCCTTTGGCTTGTCGCCGAACCGCAACCGAAGCCCGCGAGACAATCCGCTGGCCACTGCATTCTGGTCTCCATAGTTGCCATAGACAAAGGGAATCGCTGCCTGCGAAATCGACAGCCGACCGCATCCTGCGGTGCCGACGGTAATAGTATCTTCGGGATTGGGGAACGAGACCATGGCCAAGCGGATGAACAAGGTCATCGCGCAACCGGCACACATCGGATGCTCTTCGAGGATTTCTTTGAAGCTGCCCATCTGGGAGACGGTCACTTTTTTCCCGAACGGACCGTGCTCAACCATATCTCGATATTCTTTGGGCATGAATTTTTCAAATCCGCTGGAAAATTTTACATAATCCAGGCTCATCGTGCCCTCCCTTTATCAGCCGCCGACTTGAAATTGTCAGGCGCTAAGTTTCAACACAGAAGACTGAGTCTGCGACCCAGATCACCCCGACTTGCTTCACCCTGATAGATCTAAATCTCAGCTCGCGCAGGGGTATCGCGCAGTCTAACAAAGGCCAAGAAAAACTGTCAATTTGATTAAGACCGGCAGAACCCGCTGTCCTTATTGAACAAATCGAAGTCTATACTCGTCCCCCTGAGCAAAGCAAGGTTGCAGAAGTCCCACCGATTCCGAAAGAAGGCCTACCCCAACAGACAAGAGATAGGCCCTTCGACCTAGCGAAGGACTTCGGTCACACGCCGCTTAGGTCACCTTGGAAAACGGCGTCAACTCCGCGCCGCCAGATTGCTGATTCCTGGAAAACCCATTAGACTAGGGCCATGCCGCTCAGAGTGCTTATACCCGGAGAAGACGAAGGGTGTCAGCATGTTGGTGGAGTCCACAAGCGTCCCCCTATCCCCGATGGGGGTCCGAAGGCGGAGTGTCCCAAGTTCATGACGCACGGCCCATGTGGAGGTGTGCGGAAGGGAGGCTTCTGTGAGGTCTACCCGGAAATGCCCTGCCCCTGGGTCACGCTTTACAATCAGCTCGAGCAGATGGGCCAGCTCGAGTGGATGAAACAAGTGTGAGTTACGACAAAGTAGGATCTGGTGAGATACGATTTCGTGAAGTCATGAACGGGAAAATCTACCTCACCAAGTCACCAGATCATCAACTCGTATTTTTTCGGCGTAAGGAGCGGGCGTGAGGCGTAAGGACCTGAAGAGTCGGGCCACGCGGCTAGGATATAACGAACGTCACGCGAAGAGCGGGATCTCCGCTCCGCTACCAGCCATTGAAACATTCCCGAACCAATATAAAAGGTACGAAATCACGATCGAGATCCCCGAGTACACCGCCATCTGTCCAAAAACGAGGCTGCCGGATTTCGGTACCATTCGTCTCCACTACATGCCCGACAAGGAATGCCTCGAGCTCAAATCCTTGAAACTCTACATCCAGTCGTACCGAAGCCTCGGCATCTTTTACGAAAATGCGGTGAACCGGATTCTGCAGGATGTCGTCAACGCATGCCGACCGGTTTGGGTGAAGGTGACCGGAGAGTTTGCGGCTCGCGGAGGCTTGCGGAGCACGATCGAAGCGAAGTATCCCTGAGCCGGAATCCCACACCCGTGTGCTTTCCGCCTTTCTTTTGACAGACCCTCCCGCTCTTCCTAGACTGAAAAACGAGAGCAAAATCGTGCCGCTGTCACCCCATTTTCTTTTACAAGGAGATGCCCGATGAGACTCTTGATGGTGATCATCCTGGCGGGCGCGGGGGCTGCCTGGTGGTTCTGGGGCCGGACACTGGAGCCGGCCCGGGTGATCGATGCTCATCTCGAAGCCATCAGCCAGCATGACTACCAGAAGGCTTATTCCTACTTTTCCGAGAGGACCAAGAATGCCATGTCCCTCGACAGATTTACGGCCGCGGTGCAGGCCAACCCGGTGCTCGACGGGCATTACACCGCGGACTTTCTGGACCGGAAACTTGTAAACGACGTCGCGACGTTTTCCGGAACGGTTCGCGCGCTCGGCAGTCGGACGATCCCCGTCACGTACGTGGTGGTCAAAGAAGGTGACCGCTGGGTCATCCAAGAGGCGAAGTTTTAGCGCGACCCTCGTCCCCCCGGCTTCATTAGAACAGCGCACTCCCATGCCAACCTATGCCATCGGCGACGTGCAAGGATGCTTCACACCGCTGAAAGCGTTGCTCGACCGCATCCAGTTCGATCCGGCACGGGATCGCTTGTGGCTTGTCGGGGACTTGGTGAACCGAGGACGTGAATCGTTGCAGGTTTTACGGTACGTCAAGCAGCTCGGGTCTGCCGCTGTCACGGTCCTGGGGAACCACGATCTCTACCTGCTTGCAGCCTGGGCCGGCATCGTCGCACTGCGCCCAACGGACACGATTCAAGACGTCCTCGCCGCTCCGGATCGCGATGAGCTGCTCGACTGGTTGGGCCGCAGACCGCTTCTGGTCCGAGAAGCGTCCCATGTGCTGGTCCATGCGGGCTTGCTGCCCCGGTGGTCCGTGGCCGACGCTGAAGCCTTGGCCCGCGAGGCGGAGCGTTGCCTACACGGTCCCGAGAGAACAACCTTTTTGCGACTTGTGTTCGAGACAAGAGGGATTCAGTGGTCGGACGGATTAACGGGCACCATGCGAGCCGTGGCAGCGATCAAGGTATTCACCAGGCTCAGAGTCTGCACAGAAGACGGCACCATGGACACGACCTTCACCGGCCCGCCGGAGCAGGCGCCGCCAGGCTATCACCCGTGGTTTCACCTCTCCAACCGTCGCCACGCCGACGCCACCGTTGTGTGCGGCCATTGGGCCGCTCTGGGTCTGCTGATTGAACCGAACGTGCTGGTGATCGACAGCGGGTGTGTGTGGGGCAGGGCGCTAACGGCTGTGCGACTGGAGGACCGACGGGTCTTCCAAGTGAGCTGCCCCGGCCACCGAAGCGAGTCTAAGTTCGCCTGCGGCTAAACTCCCGCGACCAGGCGCCACGTCGGCACCTTTTCACCGAGACCGAACGAAAGCTCTTCCCGAACTTCTTCGGGGTTCACATACGTCCCGAAGAGCCGATCCCACACGGTGAAGAGCGCGGCCAGGTTCGCCATGTAAAGGGCGGGCTTGTCGCTGTGATGGACGTGGTGATAGCGAGGGGTGACGACGAACCACTCCAACCAGTTCGATCGCCACGTCACATTCAGGTGCATCCAATCATTCTGAATGATGTGACCTGCTGCGATTCCCACCGTCATCCACCAGGGCGAGAGATCGAGGAACGAATAGGCAAAGAGATACGGAAGGTTCACGAGGACTTGTTGCGGGATCGTCGCCCGAATTCCCATCAACCAGTACATATACTTCGGAGCGTGATGCCACTTGTGGACGCGCCACACATACTTGGTATGCATGAACCAGTGAATCCAGTAATGACCGAAATCGGCGATGAGCAAATAGCAGCAGACCCGCAGGCCCAAAGGCATAGCGAGAATGGCTTCGGGAAGATGAGGACGGACGGCGAGGTGCTGATCGATCCAGTTCGCTGCGGGAAACACGATGAATTGGTAGACGACGAATGCACCCAAATCGTTCAGGAAAACCTTGCGGTAGATTACCTTGCGGGCGGGCCACAGAAGCTCAAGGGTGGTGAGGCCGATCAACCGAACGAGAAAGAGCAACGGGAAAAACAGGTTGTTTTCGCCGATGAAGTGCCGAAACTCTTTGCTGAACAGGTATTCCACAATGGAGCTCCAGACGGTGATCGTCTGTTAGGGCCGCCTCAAGAAACCATCTTGCGCTGCTCTAAGAGTCGTCCTCGTCGGCAACCACGCTCTCTCCCCTCACCCTGAGGAAGCGATTGGAAGAAGAAGAGACGGTCCGACACCCTGTCCTAGCGGTAGCTTTCAGACTCACCGGGGAATTTCCCCTGCTCGACTTCTTCTTTGTAGCGCCGCAGAGCCTGAAGCGCGTCGGCCTTGAGGTGAGCGTAGGGCTTCACGAACTTCGGCGTGAAGTCGTCGAAGAGACCGAGCAGATCGTAGAGCACGAGCACCTGGCCGTCGCAATGAGGACCGGCCCCAATGCCGATTGTCGGGATGGTGAGGGACTCCGTGATACGGCTGGCCAGCTCTGCAGGCACCGCTTCCAACACGAGCGCGAACGCGCCGGCGGCTTCCAACGCCTTGGCATCCGCCAGTAAGGCATCCGCGCTTTCCTTGCTCTTTCCCTGGACTCTGTACCCCCCGTATTGATGTACGAACTGCGGCGTCATTCCAAGGTGCCCCATGACCGGAATGCCGAATTTGGTCATGGCCTCGACACGGTCCAAGACGGCGTGTCCGCCTTCCAGTTTCACCGCCGCCGCACCGACCTTGAGAAACCGGCCGGCATTCTTCACGGCATCATCGAGACTCGTCTGGTAGGACAGAAAGGGCATGTCGCCGATGACGAGCGCCCTCTGGGCCGTCCCCGCCACGAGCTTCGTGTGATACAGCATGTCCTCCATCGTGACCGAGAGCGTGTCCTTCTTGCCTTGGACGACCACACCGAGTGAATCCCCGACGAGAATCGTGTCGATTCCGGCCTGCTCCGCGATCCGCGTAAAGAGCGCGTCGTAGGCCGTGACGACGACCAGCTTTTTCCTGTCGCGTTTCTGTTTCTTAAACTCCGGGATGGTCATCATACCAGTTCGGCCTTCGTGAGAATTTCGGGGATGCGGTCCGTGGCTTTGATCGCCATGATGTGGACGCCATCACAGTAGGCCCGCACGGTCTTGATCGTCCGCACCGCGATCGCCACGCCCACATCCAGCGCGTGTTTGTCCCCGGCCGCCCGCAACTCATCGATCATCTCCTGCGGCACGCAGACGCCCGGGATGTTGGCATTCATGAACTCCGCCATTTTCGCGCTGCGCAACACCAGAATACCGGCCAATACCTTGACCTTGAACTGCTGGACCGCGGCCATGAACTTTCGAAACAGCTCGGGTTGATAGACCGCCTGGGTTTGGAAAAAGTTCGCGCCCGCCCGAACCTTCGTCTCAAATTTCAGCAACATGGGCCCGATGGGATCGGCCTCGGGCGTCACGGCCCCGCCGATGGTGAAGTCTGTAGCCCCGTCGAGTTTGTGGCCCGCATAGTCTCGGCCGCGGTTCAGCCCGTCCACCAACTGCATGACCTGGATGGAGTCGAGGTCATACACCGGCTTGGCTTCCTTTTGGTCGCCCACCGTCGGA
>CAZZPI010000053.1:0-9524 GCA_964655865.1 uncultured Nitrospiraceae bacterium | reverse complement strand
GTGAACTGGATGAAGGCGCGGCAGGGACGGCTGAACTCGGATCTCTTCGGCTCGGACCTGGCCAAGCTCTATCCGATCGTATACGAGCACCAGAGCGACTCGGCCTGCCTCGACAACGCGGTCGAGTTCCTGACTATGGGAGGCCGGTCTCTGCCCCATGCGATGATGATGATGATCCCGGAGCCCTGGGTGGCCAACCCTCAGATGGACCTCGACCGCCGCGGCTTCTATGAATACCACGCCGCCATGCAGGAACCATGGGACGGGCCGGCGGCGGTCTGTTTCACCGACGGGAAGCTGATCGGCGCCACGCTGGACCGCAACGGTTTACGCCCGTGTCGGTATCAGGTGACGACGGACGGCCTTGTCGTGCTCGCGTCCGAAGCCGGCGTGCTGCCGATGGACATCCAGAAGATCCGGCAGAAGGGGCGATTGATGCCGGGCCGCATGTTCCTCGTCGACACAGTGCAAGGCCGCATCATCGACGACGAGGAGGTGAAGGCCGAGATCGTCAGTCGCAAGCCGTACCGCTCGTGGGTGACGCAGTACCGGATCTCGCTGGACGAACTACCGGAGCCGATGAACGTGCCGCAGCCCGACCACCCCACGATCCGTCAACGGCAACAGGCCTTCGGCTATACGGTCGAAGAGCTCAAGATGGTGATCACCCCGATGGTGGTCACGGGCGAAGAGGCGATCTCTTCGATGGGGACCGATACCCCGCTCGCCGTCTTGTCCGAGCGGCCGCAACTACTGTTCAAGTATTTCAAGCAACTCTTCGCGCAGGTGACGAATCCGCCGATCGATCCGATCCGGGAAGAACTCGTCATGTCGCTCACGACCAACATCGGTCCGAAGCCGAACCTGATGGATGAGCACCCGGAAGCGTGCCGCCGTATTCGTGTCAAGCAGCCGATTCTCACCAACGCCGACCTGCAGAAGATTCGCGGGATCGCCGATCCGCATTTCAAGAGCAAGACGCTCCGGATGCTCTTCCGTGTCGCGGAAGGACCGGACGGACTCGGCGCCGCCGTGGATGATCTCTGCCGCCAAGCGTCGCAGGCGATCAAGGAAGGCTTCAAGTTCCTGATTCTCAGCGACCGCGGCGTGAACGACGAATGGGCACCGATCCCGAGCCTGCTCGGCATCGCGGCGGTGCACCATCACCTCGTGCGCGAATGTACGAGAACGGAGGTCGGGCTCATCGTGGAGAGCGGCGAGCCGCGCGATGTGCATCACTTTGCCTGCCTGATCGGCTATGGGGCCGGGACGGTCAACCCTTATCTGGTGTTCGAGACACTCGTCGACATGGAACGCGACGCATATTTGCCGGAGGGACTGGACGCTCAGACGGCGGAGGGCAAGTTCATCAAGGCCATCAATAAGGGTCTGCTCAAGATCTTTTCCAAGATGGGCATCTCCACTGTGCAGTCGTATTGCGGCGCCCAGATTTTCGAGGCGATCGGGTTGAACCAAGAGCTGGTCGATCGCTACTTCACGGGGACGGCCTCGCGCGTCCAAGGTATCGGCCTCCGCGAGATCGGCGATGAAACCTTGCGGCGTCACCGGCTGGCCTACGAGGCGTCGCCGATCCGGCAGCTCGATTTTGGGGGCGAGATCCACTACCGCGTGCAGGGCGAGCACCACAACTGGAACCCGGAGACGATCTACAGACTCCAGCATGCGACCAAGGCGAACGATCCCAAGACCTACGCCGAATTCGCGCAGCTCGTGAACGACGAGAGCCGGCGCCGCTCGAATCTGCGCGGACTGCTCGAATTCAAGTTTTTGCCCGAGCCGATTCCCCTCGACGAAGTCGAGCCGGCGAAAGAAATCGTCAAGCGCTTCACCACCGGCGCCATGTCCTTCGGCGCGATCAGCAAGGAGGCGCACGAGACGCTGGCGATCGCCATGAACCGAATCGGCGCCAAGAGCAACACGGGCGAGGGCGGCGAAGATCCCGAGCGCTTCATTCCGCTTCCGAACGGCGATTCCAAGAACTCCTACATCAAGCAGGTAGCCTCGGCTCGGTTCGGCGTCACGTCGCACTACTTGGTCAACGCCAAGGAGCTGCAGATCAAGATGGCGCAGGGTGCGAAACCCGGGGAGGGGGGGCAGTTGCCGGGCCATAAAGTGGATGAGATCATCGCCAAACTACGGTATTCGACGCCGGGCGTGCAGTTGATCTCGCCGCCGCCGCACCACGACATCTATTCGATCGAAGATCTAGCGCAGCTCATCTTCGATCTGAAAAATTCGAACCCGGAGGCCGACATCTCGGTCAAACTGGTGGCCGAAGTCGGAGTCGGCACGGTCGCAGCCGGGGTTTCAAAGGCCCACGCGGACAAGGTGTTGATCAGCGGCGACTCAGGCGGCACCGGCGCCTCGCCCCTGTCTTCGATCAAATACGGCGGGGTGCCGTGGGAACTGGGCCTGGCGGAAACCCATCAAACGCTCGTGCTGAACGATCTGCGCGGACGGATTCGCGTCGAGACCGACGGTCAGATGAAAACCGGCCGCGACGTCGCGATCGCCGCGTTGCTCGGCGCCGAAGAATTCGGCTTCTCGACCGCGCCGCTGATCGTCGAAGGCTGCATCATGATGCGGAAGTGCCATCTCAATACCTGCCCGGTCGGCGTGGCCACGCAAGATCCGGTGTTGCGGAAGAAATTCATGGGCCAGCCCGAGCATATCGTGAATTACTTCTTCTTCGTGGCCGAAGAGTTGCGGCAGATCATGGCGAAGCTCGGATTCCGCACCGTCAACGAGATGATCGGGCGCGTCGACAAATTGAAAGTCCAGAAAGCCGTCGATCATTGGAAGGCGAAGGGCCTCGACCTCACGCCGCTCTTGAAGATGCCGGAGGTCGGGCCGGAGGTGGCTCGTTACTGCGTGCAGCAACAGGACCACGGCCTTGCCGACATTCTGGACAACAAGCTGATCGAACTGTGCAAGCCGGCCATCGAGCGGGGAGAAAAGGTGACGCTCGATCTGCCGATCCGTAACGTGAACCGCACGGTCGGGACGATGCTGTCGAGCCGCATCGCGAAGAAAAACGGGCTCGAGGGCTTGCCCCCCGACACGATCACTATCAAGTTCACCGGTTCGGCCGGGCAATCCTTCGGCGCGTTCCTGTCGCGCGGCATCACGCTGATCCTCGAGGGTGAATCGAACGATTATCTCGGGAAGGGGCTTTCGGGCGGGAAGATCGTGGTGTTTCCGCCGAAGAACGCGATCTTCAACGCCGAAGAAACGATCCTGATCGGCAATACCTCGCTCTACGGAGCGACTCAGGGCGAAGCCTATTTCTACGGCACGGCGGGCGAGCGGTTCGCGGTCCGTAACAGCGGCGTGCGCGCGGTGATCGAAGGGACCGGCGATCACGGCTGCGAGTACATGACGGGCGGAGTGGTCGTCGTGCTCGGCCGCACCGGGCGGAACTTCGCCGCCGGCATGTCAGGGGGCGTGGCCTTCGTGCTGAACGAGCTGGACAAGTTCCAGTCCCGTTGCAACCTCGGCATGGTTGAGTTGGAGAAGGTCGTCACGGACGAGGACAAGCGGACCTTGCATCAGATGATCACGTCCCATTTCATGTACACCGGCAGCCGGAACGCGAAGCGGATTCTGGACGCGTGGGAGACGATGCTGCCGAAGTTCGTCAAGGTGATGCCGATCGATTACAAGCGCGTGCTCGAAGAACGGAAGCGGAAGGCGGGAGCAGGAGCGAAAACGTGAAGCATATCTCGTGAGGCATCTGGCGCGCTGCCCCGCGCTGCCTCCCTTTCCCCGATGGGGGAGGGAAGGGGCGGGGTGGCGGGGGACGCTTCACGAAAGATGAGCGGCGAGTAAGGGAATGGCTGATCCAAAAGGGTTCATGAAATACGCCCGCGAAGGCCCGAAACGGAGGCCCGTCGAGCTGCGCGTGTTGGATTGGAAAGAGTTCTACGAGCCGATTTCCGAGGAAAAGCTCCAGACTCAAGGGGCGCGATGCATGGACTGCGGCGTGCCGTTTTGCCAAAGCACGAACGGCTGCCCGGTCGTCAACCTGATTCCGGAGTGGAACGACCTCGTGCACCGCGGCCGCTGGCGCGACGCGCTCAAGGCGCTCCACACCACGAACAACTTTCCAGAATTCACCGGCCGACTCTGCCCCGCGCCGTGCGAATCGGCCTGCGTGCTCGGCATTAACAGCGACCCGGTCTCGATCCGCGTTATCGAGTGGAACATCATCGACCGGGGCTTCAGCGAAGGGCTCGTGCAACCCATCCTTCCGGTCGCCAAGACCGGTAAAGCGGTGGCGATCGTCGGCTCGGGCCCTGCCGGTCTCGCCGCCGCCCAGCAGCTTGCGCGGGCGGGCCACACCGTCACGGTGTTCGAGAAGGCGGACCGAATCGGAGGGCTGCTCCGCTACGGCATCCCGGATTTTAAAATGGAGAAGTGGGTCATCGACCGCCGGCTCGATCAGCTTCAGGCCGAAGGCGTCATGTTCAAGACCAACGTTAACGTCGGGAAAGATATCTCGGGCGAGGAGCTCAGGCGACGGTTCGATGCGGTGGGCCTCACGCTCGGCGCGGAGCAGCCCCGCGATCTCGCAGTGCCAGGCCGCGAGCTCAAGGGTATCCACTTCGCGATGGACTATCTGACCCAGCAGAACAAGCGGAACGCCGGCGGTGTCATTAGCGACGAACCGATCACTGCCAAGGGCAAACGCGTCGTCATTATCGGCGGAGGCGATACGGGATCGGACTGTTTGGGCACGGCACACCGTCAGGGCTGCACTGAGGTCCATCAGTTTGAATTACTACCGGAACCCCCGCCGCAACGGGCCGATGCGACCCCTTGGCCGCTCTGGCCGATGCAGCTCCGTACTTCGCATGCCCATGAAGAAGGCTGCGATCGCCAATGGAGCGTCTCGACCACGAGGTTCACGGGTCACAACGGCCACGTCACGAAGCTCCATGCGCATCGAGTCAAGTTCGAGGGCGGCAAGTTTACGCCCATTGCGGGGACGGACTTTGAAATGGACGTTGATCTGGTCCTGCTCGCAATGGGCTTTACCGGGCCGGTGAAGAACGGGCTCCTCGACAGCCTCGGCGTAGGATACGACGCGCGTGGCAGCGTCGCGGTGGACGAGAACTTCATGACCTCGGTCGACGGCGTCTTCTCGGGCGGCGACACGAAGCGTGGTGCCTCGCTCATCGTCTGGGCCATTGCTGAAGGGCGCAAGATGGCAGCGGGCATCGATAAATACTTGCAAGCCGGCCGGTCCGCGAAGAAATCACCCGTCTGAGCCCAATCCACTCCCCAGATCCCCTCCTACTACCGCTGAACTGGATTCTCACTACCGGCCAGTGAGGTGTTACGCGTATGACGTTGAAAACCCAGGGGTTTACCATAAGTCCACAGGCTCACGCCTGTGGTGAACGATGAGGCCGGGAATAATTTTCTTGGTCTCCTACTTTTGGGGGGTTGCGGTAGGGGCTCAGATCGCTATACTACAGCGTCCAGTTTTTTCTTTATGAGAAGGGCCGGTTCGTTGTCGTGCCGTGACAGGGAGAAAGGCACGCGCGGACCTGCTGACTCTCTCTCGTAAAGTACAATAATGCGCCAGTACCGCGAAAATGAATTTGCAGGATCCGTAGGGGCACTGCTGACTCAACCTCCGGTTCCGACCGAAGGATCGAAGGGTATCTACGTGCCGATTCAGGGCGAGCGCCGAAGCAGTGAGCGGACACCGCTTATCCAATCCTGTCCCTATGAACTGAGCACCTTCAACCCGGAGGGGACGGTGGCGCTTTCGCAGGGTCATGCCTATACGGTCAATATCAGTCAAGGCGGCATGTTGTTGCTGATGACGCAGGCGCCGAGCCAGACTCAGGTGTTCGAAGTGCAGGCCCCCATGCCTGACAAGCAGGAGCGGGCGCTCAAGCTGGTCGAAGTGCGCTGGATCTCTCAGGTCCCTGCAGCCGATGAAGGCACCATGTACCTGGTCGGCGTGAAGTTCCTCTTCGAGCCATCCTTCTCCGGATCGCCAACAGGCTCCTGAAAAACCCCGCCGGCTTGGTTATCGCTCTGTCTCCTTTCGAAGTAAATCCTTCAGAGGTCATTCGGCCAGCCCGACCTTTGGAGATTTGCGCCGTACATGAGGAAGGCTGCTTATTCCACGATCCGAGCTTCTTGGTTCAGGGGGCTCCGATCGTTCTTATAATCGATTTGATCGAGCGAAGCACCTGAGTCGCGCTCGATTCACCATTCATGTCGACCTTCCCTAGACTTCTCTTGCGTGCGTCTGTATGTTTTCAGAGTGATCAATACGTTGGGGAAGTGAACCATGACGCAACAAACTTATCCTCGTAGCCCCAAAGTCCTTGTCGGCGGCATCGCGCACCTGGCGCGGTTCATCGATAAGATTCGTCTGCGGAACGCGGGCATGATTCAGGACTACAACTACATGACGACAGGGTTCGATAAGTATTTGGTAGGATTTCTCGGGATCGATGCCAAGGCGTTCGAGCAGCGCGTGTTGGCCGGCGGGACAGACGACGAGCTGCTCGCCTGGGTCAAGGCCGACGGGAAACAAGTTACCGAGGCTGAGATTCGCCTCTTCACCCGCAATTTGCTCAAGTCTGAACCGAAAGACGATGCAGCGCACCAACGTTTCCAAGGCCGGCTACAAGAAATTGCCGCGAAGCGAGGAGTCCCGCTCAGCTCTCTTCCACCGGTGTCGACCTGGGCCGACGTGATCGAACTCGACGAAGGGCGGATGTAGTAGGCTGATGGAAAAGCCGCTCTTCTCACCCGCCCAACCGTAGTGCGCCGAGACGCGCCCGGGGGCAGGCTGCGTTCGCTGTGCGAGGCGTGATGCGTGACGCGAGGGGGACAACGTCCGAAGCTGTGGCTCATCTGCACATCGGCACGTCCGGCTGGACTTACCCGAGTTGGAAAGGGATCTTCTATCCGGAGGACCTGCCGAGCCAACGCTATCTTGAATTCTATTCCGGCGAATTTTCGACCACGGAAGTCAACTACTCTTTTTACCATCTGCCGAAACCGGAAACGTACACCAAATGGGCGGCGCAGGTGCCGGACTGCTTCGTCTTCGCCGTCAAAGCCAGTCGTCTCATCACACACACAAAGAAGCTGATGGACGCGCATGAGGCTTGGCAGAGGTTCGTGGCGAACGCTCGGTCGCTCGGTCCGCACCTCGGTCCTGTCCTGCTCCAGTTCCCGCCCTCGTTTCGTTGCGACCCAGTCCGTCTCGAGGCCTTTCTCAAGATGGCGCACACGGCGGCGCCGAAGTCGCCTCCACTTCGGCTTGTCTTCGAGTTCCGCCACGAATCATGGTTCACAGACGCCATCTATCGCCTCTTGAGCCGTCATGACGCTGCGTTGTGTATCGCGGATTCTCCGCGCTACCCGCGGTATGATGTGCTGACGGCCGAGTTCACTTATCTGCGTTTTCACGGGCGGACCAAGCTGTTCGCTTCGTCGTATAGCGAGGCCGAGTTGGCCGAAGAGGCTAAGAAAATCAAGGCGCATAAGCGCGAGGGGCGCGACGTGTACGTCTATTTCAACAACGACGCGCAGGGGCATGCCGTCGCCAATGCTCGAACACTGAGGCGGTTGGTGGAGGATCGAAAGAAACGGTGAGACATCGCGGGCTCCCGTTCGCACTGGCTTTGGTGTTGCTGCTGGGATTGCCCTTAGTAGGGGTGATGCTCGCCGGGCAACCGCTTAGTCGGTACTTGGAATTTCCCCCACGGACACGCTACGTCGAACACGAAGCTTTCTCGTGGCCTGTGTTCATCGCCCTTGCACTTTTCATCATCGCGGCAGTGGGTCCTCTTCTGATCCGTGCCATGACCGCGCGCTCCACTCCAGGCGCCTCATCCATTCCTCAGTTATGGGCAACTCAGCACTCAGCATTCAACACTCGGCACTATCTTGCGTCCCTCCCCTGGTGGGGCTGGGGCGGCGTTCTTTGGACCGCGGTCTGGTGGGTGCTCGCCTGGACCCGATTCTCCTGGATGGCGCCGGTGCAGGCGCACACCTTTACGCCGCTTTGGCTTGGGTACATTGTCGTGATGAACGGGTGGACCTTCGCGCGGACCGGTCGCTGCATGATGCTTCACAGACCACGCTACTTTCTTTCGCTCTTCCCGCTGAGCGCGGTCTTCTGGTGGTTCTTCGAATATCTCAATCGCTTCGTCCAGAATTGGTACTACGTCGGCGTGGTCGAGTTGTCTCCATTGGAATATTTTTTCCGCGCCACCGTTCCGTTCTCCACGGTCCTCCCCGCAGTGATCGGGACGATGGAGTTGATGACGTCCATCCCGCGACTCAGCGCCGGGCTGGAGCGTTATCAGCCTGTTCGGCTGGCCCCAGCCTCGCGGGCGGGCTGGATTGTGCTCCTGCTCTCGAGCACAGGATTGGTCGGGCTCGGCCCATGGCCCAACTACTTATTCCCGTTGGTCTGGGTCGCGCCGCTCTTAGTCATCACGGGGTTGCAGGTCGGGCTGCGACAAGAGACGATCCTTGCCGACCTCGGGAAAGGCGACTGGCGAGTCGTCTGGCAAGCGGCGCTGGCGGCCTTGATCTGCGGCGTCTTTTGGGAGCTCTGGAATTGGAAGAGCTTGGCTCATTGGCAATACACCGTGCCGTTCGTGCAGCGATTTCATCTATTTGAAATGCCGCTGCTCGGGTACGCAGGCTATTTGCCATTCGGGTTGGAATGTCTCGTGGTGGCCGATCTGTGCTTGAGCCGCAAGTTCTCCGGAGGGGTCGCGTACTATTGCGCGCAGGCGCCGGGGACCAAGCCTGTTACAATGTGATCCTGGTGCCGAAGGCCGTGAATAGCTCTCCGGTCAGATAAGCTGACCCCTGTCCATCGCGCCGATGCTTTCGCCGCAAGTAATCATTGAGGATGCGACCGTCGCTCGCTTGATGCACGTGGGGCTGCCTGAGGTTCATCCGGTACCGCTCGATCGCCTCGGCGACACGGCTGATGAAGACGACCGTGCCGTCCGATTCGACGCGCTCGACGATACCGACGTGCGTCAGCGGATCGTTGATCATCCCGTCGCCGTTGACGTCCCAGGTGTTGTCGAAAAACACGAGGTCGCCCGGCTTGACGACCGGGCCATGATGAATCCGGCCGTATCGGCGCACGTGGTCGTAAATCAGGCGGACGCCATTGGCGCGGGGCTCGGGATGTTCGCCTCCATACAAATCGATCCCCAGGGCTAAATAGATCGCCCGCGTCACTCCCGCGCAGTCGTAAGAGATCCTTCTGCCATTGCTCTTGATCGTGCGCGCCCCGACCAACCGCGCGGCGGTCCGGACCACGAGGTCCTGTCGTTGTGCGCTTTGGCCGCGTACGCAGCAATTCAGCGCGTGCCTTGTGGCGGGACCTGATTGCTCAACAGATGGTCCGGTGCATCCGGCCAGTACGACAAGCCAAAAGGCGAGGAGTGGGTACGGGAGGGGAGTTGGTTCGGGCCCCCTCCCGTGTCGAGCGCCGCTCG
>CAZZPI010000052.1:0-9542 GCA_964655865.1 uncultured Nitrospiraceae bacterium | reverse complement strand
ACTTGCGCCTTGGCTGCCGCCACGACGTTCTCCGTCGTGAACCCGAATTTCTTCTGGAGCTCCTTGAGAGGAGCCGACGCGCCGAATGTCTTCATGCCGATGATCTCTCCCGTGAGGCCCGCGTACCGGGCCCATCCGAAGGTCGAGGCCTGCTCCACGCAGACTCTCGCCGTGACCGTCGGGGGAATCACGTTGTCGCGATAGTCCTGCGGCTGATGCTCGAACAGTTCCCATGAGGGCATGCTCACGACGCGGGCCTTCATGCCCTCCGCCTTCAATTTCTCAGCAGCCTCGATGCAGAGCGACACTTCGCTCCCGCTCGCCAGCAACAACACGTCCGGTTTTCCTCCGGGCGCGTCCGCGAGAACGTAGGCTCCCTTCGCGACTCCGGATGCGGCAGCATACTTAGACCGGTCGACAGTCGGCAGGGCCTGCCGGGTCAGGATCAACGCCACCGGCTCATGCTGTAACTGCATGATCACTCGCCAGGCTTCGGAGACCTCGTTGGCATCGGCGGGACGGAGGACGATCAGGTTGGGAATCGCCCTCAACGAAGCCAGGTGCTCGATCGGCTGGTGCGTCGGCCCGTCCTCCCCGACGCCGATCGAATCGTGGGTAAAAATATGGATGACCGGGATCTCCATCAGCGCGCTTAAACGGATCGCGCCACGGCCGTAATCGCTGAAAATCAGGAAGCCCGAGCCGTAAGGGCGAACTTTGGACAGCGAGAGCCCGTTCAAGACCGAACCCATCGCATGTTCCCGGATGCCGAAATGCAGGTTGCGGCCGCCGCGGTTCGTGGCGGTGAAATCGCCGGCCCCTTCGAAGGTCAACCGAGTCTTGGTCGATGGCGCGAGGTCTGCGGATCCTCCCAACATCCATGGGACGTTTTTCGCCAGCACGTTGAGCACCTTGCTCGAGGCATCGCGCCCGGCGACTCCCTTGACATCCGGCGGGAAGACCGGCAGATCCTTGTCCCACCCGTCAGGGAGGCGGCGATGCTGCATCCAATAGAGGTGGTCGGCGAGCTGGGGGAATTGCCGCCTGTACGCCTCAAACGTCGCCATCCACGCCGCGCGCGCCTCGTGCCCCCGCTTGCCCATGCCCTGCTGGAAATGTTCACGGACGCCCCGCGGAACCAGGAACCTCGCGTCCTCAGGCCAGCCGTAGTTACGTTTCGTCAACCGGATTTCTTCATCGCCCAGCGGTTCGCCGTGCGCCGCGTGGGTGTCCTGCTTGTTGGGCGAGCCGTAGGCGATATGACTATCGACAATGATGAGAGTGGGGCGATCGCGTTCCCGTTTGAACGTCATGAACGCCCGTTCGAGCATCTCGAGATCATTGGCGTCGCCGACCCTCGTGACGTTCCATCCGTAGCCTATGAACCGAGTGGCGACGTCTTCGCTGAAGGCCCAGTCCGTGTGCCCCTCGATCGTGATTTTGTTGTTGTCGTAAATCCAGCAGAGGTTGGACAACTCCAAGTGAGCGGCCAATGACGCAGCTTCGGCCGCCACGCCCTCCATCATGCAGCCGTCTCCGCAGAGCGCGTAGACATCGTAGTTGAACATCTCGAAGCCGGGGCGATTGAAGTACTGAGCTTGCCACTGGGCGGCGATGGCCATACCGACACTGGTCGCGACGCCCTGGCCGAGCGGACCGGTAGTGGTTTCCACGCCGGACGTCCAGCGATATTCAGGATGACCGGCACACTTGCTGTCGAGTTGGCGAAACCGTTTGATGTCGTCGAGCTGGACAGAGAGTTCGCCGAGCCGTTCGTACTCGGGATTGACGGCTTTTACGCCGGTCAGATGCAGCATTGAATAGAGCAGCATGGAGGCATGGCCCATGGACAGGACGAACCGATCGCGGTTGGGCCAGATCGGATCATCCGGATCGAACCGCAAGATACGTTGCCAGAGACAATAGGCGACCGGTGCCATAGCCATAGGTGTGCCGGGATGGCCGGAGTTAGCCTGCTGCACGGCGTCCATCGACAGGGTACGGATCGTGTTGATGCAAAGCTGATCGAGCTGAGCGTTCGTCACCGTTGCCCCCTTATCGTTGCGTGCGTTCCATGCTTAGATCGTAGAGTCTGTACCTGCAAACAATGCGATTCGATCGAAGGAGGTCACCCAAATTGGAGGCGGGGGTGAGATCGAAGAACCGACGAGAGAAGGTGTTGAGTAACCCGTCCGGTTGTCGCTTCATGCTTACGCCAAGCACAACGGGTTAGCATTGCAAACGGGACCTATGTGATACCGCAATCCGCCGAAGAAAGGAAGGGGGAAA
This sequence comes from uncultured Nitrospiraceae bacterium, assembly GCA_964655865.1. Taxonomy (GTDB): domain Bacteria; phylum Nitrospirota; class Nitrospiria; order Nitrospirales; family Nitrospiraceae; genus JBBIJI01. Next base: position 7,253 of record CAZZPI010000052.1, on the reverse strand, counting down.
AGGCTGGAAGGCTATAAACCACAGGCATAGGCCTTGAGAACCTCGACCTGCTCGGAACGAGTGAAAACTTGTTTCGGGACTCTCCAAGACGGCCCCGAATAATGCATGTATTTGGATACGGGCAATGGAAAGTAGGAACTCCGTGCGTTGAGGTTGCGTGGGAATCCTCTGATATTGGAAGGGAATTTCCTCCTGCTCCTGACAATGCTCCGCGCACACTGCCGAGGTCGGTCCGTTTGGGATCTTTGCTTTGGCGTGCGTGGCACAGGGATTGCTCATGTTGCTGTTTCTGCTGTGCTCGGCATTGATATGGGAAAGGACTTTTTGATGCCCTCTATGAGTAACGGCTGTCGGAAGCAAGCACGCAGGGGACGTTCCGTTCACAGGAGCCTACTCTCTCTGGAGTGACGTTACAGATTAGGATGGGCGCAGGTACGACTGCGCCGTCAGCTATAGCGATCGCTCTTCCAAGGCAGGGCACTGTTGGAATAGCCGCGGACTTCCCAGAAGCCCTTCACGTCGCGGTCGGAGAACGTGATCTCTTTGACCCACTTGGCGCCTTTCCAGGCGTAGCGCTTGGGGACGATCACACGCACCGGCCCACCATGTTCTTTCGTGAGCGGCTTACCGTTCCACGAGTGGGCAAGCAGGACGTCATCGTCGTCACAGGCTTCGAGCGGCAGGTTGGTGGTGTAATCGTCATAGGACTTGAACAGCACGAACTTGGCGAGCGAGAGCGGCTGCACCAGCGAGACGAGATGCTGGAAACTCACTCCCTCCCATTCGTTATCGAACCGGCTCCAGGAAGTGACGCAGTGGAAGTCCGACCGGTTTTTGAACGGCGGCTGCGCGAGGAAGTTTTCCCAGGACCAAGTTATCGGATGGACGACAAAGCCGCCGACGGAGAGTCTCCACTCCGAAAGGGGGATGTCCGGTTTGAAACCGAGATCGAGCACCGGCCAGGTTTCGACAGGGTGCTGTCCGGGCGGCAGTCGGTGATCGCCCTCCTCGAAGACTTCGCGTTCTTCCCCGCCTCGTCGAGCTTTCGCCCACGCTTCTTTCGCCTTGATCAATCGCTCGTTTGAGTCCATGCTTGGCCTCCGTGACTACAACGTAGGACAAGAGCAGCGGTCCTTACAAGCCTGCCGGAAGATCGTTGGGCCGTTCTGTAAGGGGGCTTACCCCGGCTCGACCCATGGGAGGGAGACAAGGGGCCGTCCTGTACGTTGATCCGTCTGAGCGGAGGTGTCATGACGAGCGCGCTGTTCTACGACCGCCTGCAATTCGCCGTGACCGCCGCGTTTCACTATCTCTTTCCCCAGCTCACGATGGGACTGGCGCTGCTGCTGGTCTATCTACGGAGTCGGGCGCTTCAGACCGGCGATGAACATTACCATGAGGTCGCCCGCTTCTGGACGAAGATCTTCGCGTTGAGTTTTGCGTTCGGCGTCGTCACGGGCATTCCGCTGGAATTCCAGTTCGGCACCAACTGGGCGAGATTCTCCAACTTCGCTGGCGGAGTCATCGGCCAGACGCTCGCGATCGAAGGCCTCTTCGGGTTCTTCCTGGAATCCTCGTTTCTGGGGATTCTGCTGTACGGCCACGGACGATTCAGTCGGCGCGTCCAATGGTGTGCGGCTCTGATGCTCTTTCTCGGGTCCTGGCTTTCCGGGTACTTCATTTTGGCCACGAACGCCTGGATGCAACATCCCGTCGCTTATACGGTCGCAGCCGACGGGCGGCTCTTCGTGGACAGTCTCTCGGGCTTGCTCAGCAATGCCTGGCTCCTCTGGCAATACACCCACAACATGACCGCGGCGGTCGTGACGGCCTCATTCGTCATGGCTGCCCTGGGCGCCTTCTATCTGCTCGCGGGGCAGCACGTCGCGCACGCCAAAAGCTTCCTTCGCACCGGGGTCGTGGCCGGCGCGGTCGCGACCGCGTTGATGGGCTTTCCGACGGGTCACGAGAACGCAAAACAAGTCTTTGAACATCAGCCGGTCAAGGGGGCGGCCTTCGAAGGGCTCTTCAAGACCGAACGCGGAGCTGGACTGTTGCTGGTCGGTCAGCCGAACGTGGAAACGATGACGATCGACAACCCCTTAGTCTTGCCGGACGCGCTCAGCTTTCTCGTTTACGACGAACTTTACGCGGAAGTGAAAGGGCTCGATGCCTTTCCGCGCGAAGACTGGCCCGACAATCTGCCATTGCTCTATTACGCTTATCATGTGATGGTCGGTCTCGGAACCATTCTGATGTCTATCATGGGATTGGCGCTGCTCTGGCTGTGGCGGGGGCGGTTGTTCACGGCGAACTGGCTCCTTTGGATTCTCATGCTGTCCGCCCCGTTTCCCTACATCGCCACGACGGCCGGCTGGATGACGGCTGAACTCGGGCGCCAGCCGTGGCTCGTGTATGGCCTGCTGCGAACTTCCGAAGGCGCATCGCCGTTGGTCCACTCCGGGAACGCGCTCTTCACCTTGCTCGGCTTCCTCGGCATCTACCTGCTCTTGGGAATTCTCTTTCTATTCTTGATTGCCGAGACGATCCGCCATGGGCCGGGAGCTGCCGATGCGCATGCCCCGGCTCATCCCGTCGTCGAAGCGGTATAGCGCAGAAGCGGAACCTCGATGGAAACCTTCTGGTACGCCGCCGTCACGTTGATGCTGGCCGTTTACGTCGTGCTGGACGGATTCGACTTCGGCGTGGGCATCATCTATCCCTTTGTCGCGCGCACCGAAGCGGAACGCCGTACAGCGCTCGCCGCCATCGGACCGGTCTGGAACGGCAACGAAGTGTGGCTGATCGCCGCGGGGGCCCTGCTGTTCTTCGCCTTTCCGAAAGCCTATGCGGCGGGATTCAGCGGCTTCTACCTCGCATTGATCATCGTCTTGTGGCTGTTGATCGCCCGTGGCCTGGCACTCGAGCTGCGATCGCATCTGGACCATGTGCTGTGGAGTCAGCTCTGGGACTTGGCATTTACCGGCGCCAGCGCGATGTTGGCGGTCGTCTTCGGCGCGGCATTGGGCAATCTCATTCGTGGGGTACCGCTGAATCCGGACGGCTATTTTTTCGTGGCGCTCTGGACGAACTTCCAAACGGGGCCGGAGCCGGGGATTCTCGATTGGTTTACGATGCTCATGGGTCTCACCGGCAAGGCGATCCTTGCAGTGCATGGCGCCAATTATCTCGCGATCAAAACCGACGGCGAGTTGCGGACGCGGGCGCGGAGGATCGCATGGTTCGGCGGATTCGCCGCGGCCGGACTGGTCGGACTCGTGCTCGCCTCAGTTCCGTTTGTGCAACCGTCCTTCCGACTCAACTATGCCGCCCATCCGATCGGATACTTCTGCCCGTTGCTCGGGGTGATAGCCCTGGGAGCCGCTCTCGAAGCACGCCGACGCGATCGGGACTCCGCTGCGTTCTGCGCCTGGAGCCTGTTCATCTTGGCCATGCTGGCCAGCACGGCTTGGGGGGCCTACCCGAACATCCTGATCGCGACGACTGATCCCGCGAACAACCTGACGATCTTTAACGCGACCGCCGGTGCCTATGGGATGCAGATCGGCCTCTGGTGGTTTGCGATCGGCTTCATCCTGGTGATCGCCTATCAGGTCTATGCCCACCGCGCGTTCTGGGGAAAGGTACGACCATAACCGGAAGCAGATTGTCCGGTCCTGGCCGTCCGAAAACCACCAGCAAGTTCTGTAAGACCTCCTGCCTGGGATCGACTCACGGGTACATGCCGATTGAGAACCGGCCTCTGAGGGGAGGGAACCGAGCATGAAAGCCGTCGCGGTTATTCCAGGAAAGCCGAACTCGATCCACCTCGCTGAGCTGCCCAAGCCCTCTGTCCATGAAATTCCAAACGGCCGCGGCGTCCTCGTGCAAGTGCTGCGTGTGGGCGTGGACGGTACGGATAAAGAAATCAACGCCGCCGAATATGGGCAGGCCCCGCCCGGCTACGACTTTCTCGTGATCGGCCACGAATGTTTCGGACGGGTCGTTGAAGTGGGTTCCCAGGTCTGGGAATTGAAGCCCGGGGATTATGTGGTGCCCACCGTGCGGCGGCCCGGCGGCAGCTTCTACGACAAGATCGGCCAGTATGACATGACGACCGAGGAGGTCTATTACGAGCGGGGCATCAACCTCCGGCATGGCTATCTGACGGAATATTTTCTGGATGAGCCAGAGTATATCGTGAAGGTGCCGAAAGGTTTGAAGCATGTGGCCGTGTTGCTCGAACCGACCTCGGTGATCGAAAAGGGAATCATCCAGGCCTATGAGGCCCAACGCCGGCTCAAGGTCTGGCGGCCGAAGCGCGCGGCCGTGCTGGGCGCGGGCACGATCGGCATGCTGGCGGCCATGTCGCTGCGCATGCGGGGGCTGGAGGTGGTGAGCTTCGGGCGAAACCGGGCTCCATATCGGAACTCGGAGTTGCTGGCCGAGATCGGTGTCCGCTACATCTCGACGCAAGACACGTCCATCAAGGATGCGGCAGCCAAGTACGGACCGTTCGATCTGATGTTCGAGGCCACCGGCTTTGCGCCGATCGTCTTTGAAGCGATGGAGCATCTGGGGAAGAACGGAGCCTTGATTCTCTCGAGCGTCACGGGCGGAGGCCGAAACGTGCAGGTGCCGGCCGACATGATCAATCTGGGATTCGTCCTCGGGAACAAAGTGATGGTGGGAACCGTCAACGCCAATCGGGAATACTTCGAAGCCGGCGTCTACGATCTGTCGCGGGCCGAACTAGAATTTCCCGGCTGGCTCTCAAAGTTCCTCACGCATCCGGTGGAAGGCCTCGACAACTACCAAGACATGATGCGACTGCTGACGCAGGAAAAGGGCGCCATCAAGGTGTTCGTCAACGTGGTCAAGGAGTAGTGCGGGGAAGGATGTGCTTGCCCCCTCCCTCCCCTCCCCCGGTTCACCGGGGGAGGGGAGGGAGGGGGCATTGTAGCGCGTCAAGTCTGACATGGGTTACGAATGTATGTACTACCGACTCGTGATACTCGCCGTACTCCTGCTCTGCTGGATCTCGCCCGTCTCAGCCGGCGAGTTCTACGAAAAGAACGGCGTGGCGCTCAAAGGATATGATCCCGTGGCGTACTTCCAAGACGACAAGCCTGTGGCTGGATCAGCGCAGTACACGGCAACCTATCAAGGGTCACGGTTCCAATTTGCCTCCGCAGCCAACCGTGACCATTTCGTCGCTCGACCTGAACACTACGCGCCGCAATACGGCGGCTTCTGCGCCTTCGGCATGGCGAAAGGGTACAAAGCCTCAATCGACCCCGCGGCCTTCACCATCGTCGATGGCATGCTCTACTTGAACTACAGTCTAGCCGTCCGTTCCCTCTGGCAGCAGGATGTTCCCGGCAACATCGCCAAGGCCGACAAGAACTGGCCGGAGGTGCGGCGTTCGTCCAAGGTCGTTGAATAGCAAGGCAGGGAACTCTCTTAGCGCGCATTATTCATGACGGTTCGTCACGAAATCGCGAAGTCGCCACGCGAGACAGGCGCGCGGAGCCGTAAGGGAGGGAGGCATACTTGAAACAGTATGTTGACCGACCGAGCGGCGAGCCCGCCTGCCTGGACGCAGGGCCGACCGCGTCCAGGCTTGTCGCAGCGGCGAATCCGCGATTGCAGTAGAAGCGTTCATGAATAATGCGCGTTAGCTCTTCGGAACTCGCCTCGCCACAGTACCTACCCACTGGTTCCGGCCGCCGGGCATCCATAAAGCCCGGTGGCTTTTGCCCCCAAGAGAGAGAGGAATGCGTTTGCCGCATACGTCCCTTTATCACTTGCTGTTCTACTGCTTCGGGGACGGAGTGCTGGGGAGATCGGCTTCGACGGAACGGGTTCATGATGTGCTCCGCTCGATCCGGTCCGACTTGTTCAAAGAAGGCGCATCTTGTATGTATTCAGGGATGCGGCGTCAACTATGATGCCCGTTGGGCTTACGGTGCTGAGAAAATCCTAGGCGGCATCCTTGCCTATCTAAAATGGAGGTTCCCCCCATGATCAAACTACTCCTCACAACGTCGTTCCTGCTGATCACAGGCACGATCGCATTCGCCCAGGCTCCCGCGCCCGAGGCGAAGCCCGCACAGGAGACCAAGATAACCCCAGCCGATGGACACACAATTCACGTGTCGGCCCCGCACCTGATTGACGGAAAGGTCCGCGGCCCTTTCCACCATTACTGCAAGGTCGTCACTGAGGACCCGTTCATCGAGTGTTTGTTATATGAGACGGAAGATCCCCATGCCAAGCTGGTTGGGATCGAGTACATCGTCGCCAAGACCCTGACGCGAGACGAGAAGGTGATCCCCAAGAAAGCCTGGAAGAAGGTCTGGCATGACCATGAGAAGGAGGGCGCCATGGGAAATGTCAAGGTGCTCGATCTCCCTCCGGATAAGGCCAAAGAGGTGGTAGACACGATCGTCAAGACGGACGGGATCATTTTCGCGCTCTGGCCCGAAGGAGCCAAGCTGCCCAACGGCAAGGTGAGCATGGGGCAGATGGTGGGACACGCCGTGCACGACAAAGCGTCTAAGAAGGATTGATTTTGCCGGAAGGGGACAGGCGCTCCGTGTAGAAAATGCCCCTTCACCTTCATCCTCTTCACCCGAGGACCCGTTGCTCCGGGACCCATTGCTCTTGGAAGAATGCAATCGGTGATCGGCAACGGGTAACGGGGGAGGGTGGTGCGAGCGAGCATATCCTACACAAGTGCGAAGTGTAGCTAGGGCAATTCTGATTTCTGAATTCTGAATTGAACATCCTAACTGTTAACTGTGAATTGCTCCCTTCATTCACCAACTCAGCGCTCAGTCCTAATTCAGAATTCAGTGTCAGGACTAAAAGGTGTCACAGGACCAAAAGGTGTCAGGAACCTTTGCACCGGTAGGACGTGCGCGGCGGCCCGCAACGGTCGTGGCGTCGCGCCTGATCGTAGCCAACTGCATTACGCCGTCACTATAAAGGTTCCTGACACCTTTATCTCACCTCGTACTGGCTGCGGTGCGCCTCGTCGGCGATGACGACGATGTTGCGCCGCTCCGACAGCACCGGATGGCGGTCGCCTTTCTCCTCGGGGAAGAACTTCTGGATCGTGGTGAACACCACGCCGCCGGAGGCGACGCTGAGTTTCGCGCGCAGGTCGGCCCGGTCGGCGGCCTGCACCGGGGGTTGGCGCAACAGGTCGCGGCAGCGCGCGAAGGTGCCGAAGAGCTGGTCGTCGAGGT
>CAZZPI010000051.1:0-9606 GCA_964655865.1 uncultured Nitrospiraceae bacterium | reverse complement strand
AATTCAAGCAATGCCATCCGGTGACCTCGAACTCGTGCTGGTCGTCCCAAAGGTCACAAAACCGATCCAACACCATGAGACCTTTGCACCGCTCGCAGATCATGCCTACCTCCAGCGATTTGACCGATCGGTCAACTTTGGGCTCAAAAAAATATTCTCGCCTGTAAGGTAGTCGCCCACCTGCCTAAATCCTTACACATGCTCTTTAGATTTCTTATCGGATCGAGTCTTGCCCGTGACGAACGGCATTGCTTGGAGGAATCGAGTCAAACCTTGGTGTAGCTCCTTGATGACATGAGGGTCGTTCCGGGTCTTAGCCATCAGCATCACACCTTCCATGTAAGCAATAACCGCCGCAGCAGTTGTCTGGGTATCCAGCTTTGGGATCTCACCGGCCGCGATCGCGTCTTCAAGGATCCGTTCCACATATTTTTCGCATTCGCCAAAGATTTGATCCACCTTGCGGCGGATGACTTCATCCTGGGTACTCAGTTCTAAGGCCAGATTCCCAAAGGGGCAGCCCGGAACCTGGCCTGTCCTGTCCTTCACATGGCATTGGTGCTGGTAGAAGTGGTCGAGGCAGCATTCGAGCTTCTGGATTACCGGAAGGTTGCTTGCGAAGGCAGGGTCCCACACCGTCTGCTTGGCGATCTGCCATTGACGTTCGAGCGCGGCGACCGTGAGGTCCCGCTTGGAGGGGAAAAAATGATAGAAGCTGCCCTTGTTCACCCCCGCATGGTCGCACAGTTCCTGCACTCCGACCTTCGCATAGCTGCGGGCATGAATTAGATCGAGCGCGCTGTTCAATAGCCTCTCTCTTGTATCGGCGACGGTTCTCATAAGTCATTGCGATGAGTTGACCGAACGGTCAAATCCTATTCGACAGATGCTCCCCCTGTCAATGGGGCTCAAGAAGAATTCTTCACTTGGCGATCGCGATGGCCGGAGTCGGGAACCGCGTGAGGTCCGTCACGGTCATCTGGAACAGGTTCGACAGCACCGCAAAGGCCTCCTGATTCCAATTCGGCGACATGCCTTGGCTGACAGGAAACTTGCTGATCGAATAGAACAGCTGGTCGAATTGCACCGAGAATTCGAAGCCCGACGGCTTGTCGCCGGACTCCAGGATTTCCAGCGTGCGAGCCGGATTCCGGACGGGCGTTCTGGTTCTTGGATCAGGGTCCACATGGAACTCCGGTTCCTCAGCGATGCTCTTGGCGACGAAGCCGATGATCGCATTCATGCTGCGCAACTGGATGGTACCGTGCAAGGGATAGTCTCCGCCCGGATAACCGGGCCGGATGTCGACGAGCATGTAATCGGTTGGGTAGCGCAGAGCTTCTTCCTGGAGTCGGCGCCGCTCTTCGTTCGTGAGCCGGTTCGGGTCGTAGTTCGAAATCAGCAGACGCCCCACTTCTTTGCGCCGCAAGACCAAGGACGTATCCCCGTCCCGGCCGGACCAGCGATACCCCTTTTCCAGCGCGCCGACCACTTCATCGGGGTTCGGCGGACGATTCGTCCGCACGACGAGGTTCTCTTCGTACATGATCGGACCGATGAAGAGCTTGCGTTCCGCATCGAGCGCGGCCAGGTGCAGCACACGTCTCCGAAACTCCTCGTAGCCTTCTCCTTGCGAAGGCGAATTCCAGAGCACCGTGGGGCTCTCCTCCCCGTCGATGGCAATCCCTCGCGCCATCAATCGCAACAGCATGTTGATGCCGTAGCCCTGATGGACGAGAAACTCGAACTTCGTCTCATCAAGAGGCCGGAGGACGCGTTTGGTAAATTCCTCTCCCGTGATCGGTACGATCGTAATCGTCGGGTTCTCGGCCACGCTCGTCGAGTAGTCGAGGCCGATCGGCCGATCGATCGCATCGGCCGCCGGGCCAATTCCGCCGTTAATCCCCGCGCTGGCGCGAAAGTCGAACGTGGCTGCCACACTCGACACAGCGGTGAAGTGAACCGGGCGATGGTGTCGCGCTCTGGCGATGTTCAGGAGGAGCAGATCGGCTTCGACGTAACTGACGGTGCGGTCATACTCGATCACCGCCCGATGCATCGCGATCGGAGAGAGACAACCGGTGAGGGCAGGCAGGCAGGTCGAGGTGAAAGCAACGAGTAGGCACTTGATCACACCTTTGCCGAGAGTCCGCATGCGCGTAGACCTTGACCTTCAGTTGACCGTTCACTACTTCGCCTTCTTGAACACAATGTCCCCGTAGTAGGCCACGGCCGATTCTTTCGTGTTGTCCGTATCGGACATGATCGCTACGCCGTTGATGAAGGGCGGTTCTTCCCCGAACGCCCTCTTGTAGTCCTCGTACACGTTCCGCTCCTCCTCGACCCAGCTACCGACTCGCTGCGGGCCGCTCTCGACCACGATCATCTTGGCGAAATCGGTGAAGGCGTTGTCGACGACGGTCCCGACCGGCGTCTTGGTATCCCAGATGTAGTTCAGCGCCCCGATTGGAATGTCCCCGAAGATGAGGCGTCCCGCCTTGTATTTGGCTTTTTTGGAAAAGCTGACCTTGTCCGGATCATACTCGAACGTAATATAGAGCCGCGCCGGATAATCATCGCCTTCCTTGCGATTCACATCGCTCGTTTTAAGGAGGTTGTCCACCTTCCACCGCCATTGCACGACCGGATACTCTCGCGGGTCGATTCTGATCTCTCTCGTAATTCCAGAGGCCGAGGCTTCGCTCACGGCTTTGACTACGGAGGTCTCCCCATCCTTCACGACTTCGTACTTCGTGTGCCGCTCGACCTTCTTGAACGTCAGCGGCTTCCACCTGTCCGGAATGGCCTGCCCCGCCGCACCCGCAGAGAACTTGCCCACCTCCAAGACCGCGCCGGTTTCCCCAAAGGAAGTGGTCGAGTGCGCGAGACTTAATCCCATAGCAATGAGTGCAGCTCCGACTACGCGCATCAAACGGGCCTCTTTCTCCCCACCAACACAGAGGGTGGGCGGGTCCTCCCTAACGTGCGCGCGTCGGCGACCCGTTGCATGCGACCCATAGCATGGAAACGGCAACGTGTGCCCCGGCAACATCCATGATGTAAACATTCAATCATCCTGCTTGCGCGGCGCGCGAGCATGCGGGAGGACCCAGCCAGCCTCTTACTTCCTTGTCCACGCAAACCACCTCTTCAAGATGTTCTTCTGTCCTTCGGTAAAGTGCGCCTTGCGCCAGAGGTTCACGACCTTCTTGTTGACTTCGGCTTGCGTCGGATACGGGTGAATCGTCGCGGCAACGGTTTTCGCTCCCACACCGGCCTTCATCAATACCGAGAACTCGCCGATCATGTCGCCCGCATGGGCCGCCACGATCGTCGCACCGAGAATCTTGTCGGCGCCCTTCTGAATGTGCACTCTCGCAAAGCCCTCATCCTCCCCATCGAGGATCGCGCGGTCCACCTCGTCGAGCTTGTACGTGTAGGTTTCGACCTCGAGACCCTTCGCCTTCGCATCCGCCTCATACATGCCCACGTGGGCGATTTCCGGCTCGGTGAACGTGCACCAGGGCATGATCAACGAGTCCGCACTGGCGTAACCCAATCCGAATGGATGGGGAAACAGGGCGTTTTGGATCACGATCTGCGCCATCGCGTCGGCGGCATGCGTGAACTGGTACTTGGAGCAGATATCGCCCGCGGCAAAGATCCGCGGGTTCGTGGTCTGGAGCCGGTCGTTTACTTTCACGCCGGTCTTGTCGTATTCGACGCCGACGGTGTCCAGTCCGAGTCCCTCCACATTCGGCGAGCGGCCGACGCCCACAAGGATCTCGTCCACCGTCACATCATAGTGCTGGCCGTGCGAATCCACCGACATCCGCTTACCGTCGGCCACTTTCTCTACCTGTAAGTCCTTGCCGCAGCAGAGGAGCTTGATGCCGTCGCGGACCATGGAGGCGTGAACGATTTCGGCCGCGTCCCGGTCTTCCTTCGGCAGGATGCCGTGTAGGGCTTCGACCAGGTACACCTGGCTGCCGAATCGGGCGAACGACTGCGCGAGCTCACAGCCGATGGGACCGGCGCCGATGACTCCGACACGCTGCGGCAGCTCGGTCAGCCAAAACACCGTTTCGTTGGTGAGATAGCCGGCCTCTTGCAACCCCGGCGCGGGAGGAGCGGCGGCCCTCGCACCCGTGCAAATCGCGGCCTTCGCAAACTTCAGTGTCCGATCCCCGGCCGGACCTTCCACCGTCACCGTATCCGGACCCGTGAACCGGGCGTTGCCGACGTACACATCGACGCCGAGGCTCTTGTACCGATGGGCCGAATCGGTGTGGCTGATCCGCGCGCGCAATTTTCTCATCCGCGCCATCGCCTGGCCGAAGTCGTACTTGACGCCGGGCGGGATGTGCAGCCCGAACTCTTCCGCATTCTTGAGATCCGCCCAGGCCCGCGCGGCGCGAATGACCCCCTTGGACGGCACACAGCCCACGTTGAGGCAATCGCCGCCCATCAAATGTCGTTCGATCAGCGCGACCTTGGCGCCGACGCCGGCTGCGATGACCGCCGTAACGAGACCGGCTGTTCCGGCCCCGATCACGACGATGTTGTACCGCTCTCTCGCCTCAGGGTTCACCCAATTCGACGGATGCACATTTTCCACGAGTCGCCGGTTGTGCTCGTCGTCCGGTAGCACGAGGGTGTGGTCATGACTCGTCATAGGTCCGACTCTTTCTGCGGTGTGCATTGGCATTATAAGTCCCTCCTCCAGCAATGGAGACGTCGACAGGGCTGTCAGCGGCCTTCATGACGCTTTTTTGACGACCTTCTTATAAATGATGGGCACAAGAGCCAAAATCCCCAGCAACGTAAAGGCAAGCAGCACGTTCGGCGACGCGATCTCTTTCAGCGAATTGATCGTACCGAGCTGACGTCCGGCGTAGGCATAGACAAAGCTGCCCGGGATGATGCCGAGGGCCGTGGCGGCCACATAGGTGCCCACGCTCACGCGCGTCAGGCCGGACACCATGTTCACGAGAAAGAACGGAAAGAGCGGGATCAACCGGAGCGTCATCAAGTAACTGAACGCATTGGTCGCGAATCCCTCTTGAATCGGTCCGAGTTTACTGCCGAACTTTTGCTCCACCCAATCTCGTAACAGGTAACGAGCCGCAAGGAACGCCAACGTCGCGCCGCTGGTGGCGCCGAGGTTGACGAAGGCCGTGCCAAGGAGGCTGCCGAACAAGAACCCTCCGGCCAGCGTCAAGATGGCAGCGCCAGGAAGGGACAAGCCCGTAACAATACAGTACGTCACGACGAAGAGCGCGGCGGCCGATCCGTAGTTGGCCTCGGTGAAAGCCAGCAACCGATCCCGATTCTCTTTCAATGCATCTAGCGTCAGATAATGACCAAGATCGAAGTAAAAGAAGGCCCCGACGGCGATTCCGATCACCGCGGCCACAATAAGCTTGCCTGAACTCGATCTGGTCGCGGGGGCTGAGGCTGACATGGACTCTGTCATGGCTGCGCGGTCCGTTATCATGGTGGCTCCTCCTTGAGCTGTCAATCTTCATCTACGGTGGGAACGGAGCATTGGTTTGCCCACGACCTTTCACTCGATGGGTCGCGGAGTTTGAAGAATCCTTACAGGTAGACCGACAGAAGGTTCATGAGTAGAGTGCCGGCTGGTGGACGGGCAGGTGTCGGGAGAGGGAATGGAAAGGGGGAAAAGAAACCTCAGTCCCTTGGTACAGCGGGCGCATCGTGCTGGAGATCGACTCGTCCCAGGGCTCGCTCCATCGGATCGATCCCCCCGTCACGGTTCCGATCGAGCTCCCGCAGGCGCTCTCGTGCCCATTCGCGTTCGAGCGGATCGATGAAGCCGTCTCGGTTTGGATCCATCCGGCGGGAATAGCCGTCCAGACGTTCAAGAACAGCGCGCCGTCGCCTCTCGAAGGCCATGAATTGCTTGTCCGGTTTCTTGACCACAGGAGGGGGGGTGCTCTTCTTGCGATGCCGTTTGAGCAGTTTCTCCCTGACGCTGCGGCTGTCGACCGGCAGTAACTGAGCAAGAGCTTGGTCCTGCGGCGGGGTGGGTTGATCCCCCAGCCTTGAAACAAGGCTCGGACGGCTGACGATCGAGGGCCGCGCGCCGTGCGCCAGAATGGCTCCCGGGCCTGACAGGAAGCCGACCCCTGAAAGCAACCCCACGAGTCCCGAAAATCCGATGATCCGCACAATTGAATCGCTCTGAGCCACGGCTACGCCTCGTGATTACTTGGTTCAAGTGTAGCAGGCAGCAGGCGATTGGCACACAAGATCTTGGAATCGAATGCCCGCCTAGCGCGCATTATTCATGACGGTTCGTCGCGAAATCGCGAAGTCGCCACGCGAGACAGGCGCGCGGAGCCGTAAGGGAGGGAGGCATACTTGAAACAGTATGTTGACCGACCGAGCGGCGAGCCCGCCTGCCTGGACGCAGGGCCGACCGCGTCCAGGCTTGTCGCAGCGGCGAATCCGCGATTGCAGTAGAAGCGTTCATGAATAATGCGCGCTAGGTTCATATATGCCTTGCCATAACTGACTAATCGCTCCAGAGCTTCTCATACCACTGCTTCTCCCGGACAGGGAGCCAATCTCCCGCTACCTGCATTTTCCTGCGGATATCCGTGATGCTCCAGCCCGTGAGATTGGCCAAGGTCTGGGCTTCCCGCTCGTGACGCTCACGCAACGCCTCGCGATACTGTTTCGCAGCCGGGCACTCCTCTGCTCCCTTCCACGCATGTCGTAGCACGTACCGCGCCTGAAAATTGGAACGATCAGCCGTTTCCTGAAATATCAAATCTTCGGGAAAATGCTCTGCGTCATATCGCACGTGCAGTCTCGTGAGAAACGCCTCTTGTCCCCCGCCGCGAAATGGGCGCGCGGAGTTGCCCAGCCAGAAGACACCGAGCTTGCGCAGCTCCTCGGTCGACAGCGGATTGGCCGCGCAGGGATCGCACCAGCTCATATCCCATGCGTATTCAAGAAAGACCCCCCCATGTGTTCGTTCTTGACTTGGCGTGTAAACAGTTCTCGATAGAAGTTCGGAAATTCCTCCTTCACGAAGACCGGAATCTCGCTCCCCTCCGGCAGCCGGATGGTTCGATAGTTCGTCGTTTCCACCCGGCTGTTCCGGGTGATGAAGTAGATGAAGAGCTCCTGCGGGCCATCAGCGTTCAGGGTGCCCAACCGGATTGGCAACATGAACTTCGGCGACTCGAAAGCGACCTGGAGCGGGCGGAGATGGGTGAAGCCCAGCTTGGCTTGCTCGGCCAGGTTCACCTTCGCGACGAAGAACTTCATACCCTGTTTCAGATAGCTGCTGAGCACGGGGGAGGCCCCTTTCGGAATGCGATAGCCGTTCTCGCTCAGCCAGGTTTCGAGGCCGTCGCTCTGCTGGGCGGACAGAATCAGGACGTCATACTCGCCCACTGTGTATTGCGCTTCGATCGTCACACCCAAGGCCTGCGCTCGCTCGGCTCTCCCAGGCGAGGCCGGTGCGCTTTTCAGGGCTCGATCCATCATCCGTTCTTCGTACGTGGCCATCTGGCAAGGGTTGGCATCGAAGTATTCGACCAGCCGCGGCGCACTATAGTCGGCAAGATGTTTCAAGACCGCCGGATCGCCGACATGGATTTGCTCCTTCTCCAACACCGTCGGTACCGGCACGACCAGCGCGAATTCCTTCACGTCGCCTTTGAAGTCGTTCGCCATCGTGATGACGGTCTTATTGTCATGGCGAACGATGGCAACCTCCGAAGCCTTGTTAAACAATTTGGTGTCCGCCTTGCCGACGTAGAACCCGCAAAAGGCGAAAGCCTCAGGACCCAACCCGAGAATGACCAGCATGAGCCCAAGAATGATTGACAGACGTTTCATCGCTCCCTCCTTCTGGTTGCTGTGAACAACCCCCCCTCACCTTTGTCCTCTCCCCCACAGTGGGGGAGAGGACAAAGGTGAGGGGGCGATTCGCAGGCACGAGGCTAGGGGCTAAAGGCGAGGCACCTTCTCCCCCTAGCCTCGTGCCTCGTGCCTCTTGACTTACGGTAGCCCACTCATAGCGAGTCCCTCGCCAGAGCCGATCGAGGACCGGAACGACCAGCACGCCGCCGGCCAGGGCCCACAGCAACGCGGTCTGTACATACCAGCCGAATTGCAGGACCACCGCGGCCGTGGCGATCAAGATTGCTAACAGGATACGGCCGGTTCTCGAATCCGGCGTTGTCTTGGGGTCCGAGATCATGAAGAAAGCGAAGATGAGCAATGCGCCGTTTTCGATCTGATGAAGCGGAATCGTCAGCGGATCGCCGAGCCAGAGGGCTCGCGCGAAGAGCAAGCCAACGTAGAAGACAAGAAAGGCGAGCGTGACATCGGCCCGCGCCGCGCGAGTGACGACGAGTGAGCCAAGGCACGCGATCAGAAACCCGAACCAGGCGACTTGTCCCCATTGCCCTGGCGAGATCCAGCCGAGACCGCTTGCGAGCACGACAACCAGCGCGAGGTTCGTCGGATTGAAGACATGCTTGTCCTTCCAGCGAACGACGAACTTGCTGCCGATCGCGATGCACGAAGCCAGCGCTGCGACAGCGAGATGATTGGTGCGGAGGAGGAGACACAGGGAGAGAGCCGAGATGAGCGGGCTGCGGGGATCAAATGAGGGGAGGTTATAGAACCGCGTGCCGGCATATTGGGTCAGGAGAGCAGTTCCGATCGTGACGGCGGTCTGCCCAAGCGACACATCGAAGTCAAGCCACAGCAGGCCATAAAGCAGCAGCACGCTGAGGCTGATGATCTGATAAAGGCGGGGATCTCTCCAGTTGGTCCTCTTGTCTGGTCGGGTTTGATCGTTGTCTTGCCCCATGGGGTCCTGCCTTCCATTGGAGGACATGGGGCGAGGGGGAAAATCCTTTCGCCAGGCATCGTGGGGGTATTAGAAGCCCTTGTCAGCACGTAACAAAAGGGCCTGGTACCCATGTTAGTTCCTTGCTCGCAGAACGCGCACGAGTGGGTATGGGAGGGGAGTTGGTTCTGGCCCGCTCCCGTGTCGAGCACGGCTCGACCAATGAGAGGTACCCGTTCAATGCGCGCAATTAACAGGCGCCTGATCACCCTCCCGTTACGGTTAGGATGAGATGAAAGGACGGTCGAACTGGAAACGGTTCCAGGCACCGTGTTCTGGGCATTTGTGGTCTCGTAGGGCAGAAATAGGCTGCGGGCCATTAGGGGGATAGGCCGCCGGAGTGGCAGTGTTTTCCCGGTAGTGGTGCTTGACACGGTTTACGTATGTGACGATAGTGTCTGCAACTCTCGTTCGTCAGGGATGAGGGGACTGTCAGGAATAGGCCGCCAGCTCCCGGGTTCCTGTCGCAGCTCACTTAATAGTTAGCGCGCACCCCTTGATGCCTCGAAGCCTTCCGGCTATGATCTGGCCAGAATGCGTTTTGATATCATCCTGGCCCCGGAAGCCATTGCAGACCTACGAAGACTCAAGGCAAATCTCCGGACGGCCGTACGGGAGGCACTCGAGACGCATCTCCGGCATGAACCGACGAAGGCCAGTCGCAGCCGAATCAAACGGCTTCGTGGCCTTTCGAGGCCACAGTACCGGCT
>CAZZPI010000050.1:0-9623 GCA_964655865.1 uncultured Nitrospiraceae bacterium | reverse complement strand
GAAGGCTCCGGTCAAGTGAAAAGGACTCCTTCCACACGCCGCTCATTAGAGAGCGGCGCGTACCTGTGGTTTCTTGCGCGCCTCACCGGCGCTGGGTCCCGAGACGCATCCCCGTTCTCATTGCCCGTGGTGTCAAGAGGACCAGGGGCAGTTCATGCAATAACACATCGGGGGCTGCTACCGTCACGGGTCATGGCTCGCCTCCTTTGCCTCGACTTCGCCGGCGTGGTCCATCACGTCACCGGTCGCGGCAATGCACGACGAGACATCGTCCGGCATGATGACGACCAGCGGCGCTTTCTGGCGACACTGGCTCACGTGGTGAATTGCTGCGGCTGACTCTGCCACGCCTCCTACTCGATGGACAACCATGACTATCCGCTGGTGGAAACGTCCAGGCTGCCCCTGTCGCAAGGCATGCGCCCTGATCCGAAAAGAACTTCTGAGGCCCAGCGGGCCAAGCGCGACCTGCCCGCGCCCTGGCAGGCGGGCCTTCGCCGAGAATCACCCGTTGCAACGATGCCAGGCAACCGGTACCCGGGTGCCCACCGAGGATTCGCCGGGCAGGAAAGCCGGAACTGACCAAAGCACCACGGTCTCTGGACCGTGGCCGCGGGAATTCCGGAAGGGTTCCGCCCAGCAAGTCCCGGGAGGGCCGCTCCGGAGGCGCGGGAGCGCGGGTCCCGCTGGACCGAGAATCTCGGATCCGGGCTGGATCTAGAGGGGAATCAGTCCAGGACTGATCAGCGCTTACCGCTCGCGATCGTGCCTTTTCTCATGGATCGGTCGGAACGCGTGCTTGTACACGTAGTCCGCGACGCGGCGGCCCTGCGCGATCCCTTCGGTCTTGTCGAACTCCCAGTGAATCCCGAGGTAGATGCGGCTCTGGCCGTTCTCTTCCTCAGCCTGAGAGAGGGATGAGAACTTGCGCTCGACGGGCGGGCGCACGTTCCCTTGGTTGTCCTGTGTGACGCCGTTGAACTCGTCCGACATGAAGGAGAACTTGATGCGGTCGGTCCGGTACAGGTGACGTAACATCTGGAAGAGCGCGGCTCCGAAGGTGGCATGCCCGGATGCATATGCCGGGAAGGGAGGGGTAAAGTTCGGGCCAGTGAGGTTGCTGGCCGGTGCACCCAGTGGTGAGTAAGTTGGATCTCCGACGGTCGCCGGATTGCCGTCACCTAAACCGGTCGGGCCGGTCCCTTCGTCTGCCTCGCGGATGCCGGTCACCGGCCGCCAGAACTCATAGAAGTACTTCGATTCCCAGCATGCGATGCCCGCGTCGGCCATCGCCACATTCACCAAAGCCAGGAGCCGCGCCAGCTCGACCACATTGTCCGATCTCTTCCACGCAATCTCCATGGCGATTTGGTTGTAGAGCCGCGGCGGCGCGCCCAAGCCCGGCGTGCCGTCGTAACCCCAGAAGATGCCGATCTCGGTCTGCTCGGCGGTGCGTGCGGTCGGCGTGACAACCCCATCACCGCCGAGCACCTTCACCTCATTGAACGCGGCCGTGTATTCGGGGCTGTTCAGGGCCGGCGGAGGTGGAACGCGGAACTGGTCGGCCGTTTCCAGGACGAATGGTTTCACCCCGCCCCAGTAGGCACCGAGCGCGATCGGGATTTGGCTGACCGGGTCTTGGCGCCACTTTCCCGGCTCGTTCTTCGTAATGAAATCAATCCCGATCTCAGGCTCGTCATGTTGGGAACCATCGTTGGCCCTGAGGGCGAGGATCGCAGCGGCGGCCCGCTGCCCAAGACTGATCCCCCTCGTCTTCCAGGGTCCGTTTGGAATCTGACCAAGATCCTCCGCCAGCTCTTCATCGAAGCTGGGCGCCTGTGAAGGAAAGAGCGCGACCAGCGTGTCGTGCGCCGCCTGGGCGATCGCCGCATTCATCGAGGTGCCGAACGGAGCGGGGCCCAGGCCGGTGTAACTCTTGTAGCCGCCCGCAATGGCATTCACCGCGTCGAACATCGCGATATGGACGATCGCCAATGCCCGGCTCGTTCGAACAGGCCCTACTTGCTCTCCGAAGACGCGGTTCTCCCCCGGCGCCACGGGCGTGTGATCGAGCGCGTTAGCGTCAAGCGCGATCTCGTTCCAGTGCTTGATCCAGCTTGCTGAGTCGGCAAAATGATTCGGCCGATCTTTCCGATCCAAATGCCGCGGCGCGTAGTGCCGGCCAGGCTCGAAACGTGGTCCCATCGTGTCGTGAAAATCGTGCCGTCCGCCACCCGCCCATCCAGGGGTGGCCAGTGCCAGGGCAAGAAGAGCCAGCACAGGACGCATCAACTTCCGGGTTTGCTTCCGTAGCATGGTGAGCTTTCCTTCTTTGTTCGTATGGCCTGAAACTGGCTCTGATAGCCGTTTCTACCAGTGTACGTAGGGACTTGTCAATAGCATCAGCATCGGACCAGGGGGGTGAGCCATACCCGCTCGCAGTCCGCGCAGGAAGTTCAGAAACTGGTGCTTGTCGATTTCGGTGAGTCGGAGAAACGGCGTGTGAAAAAGAACGGAGGATTGGCGAAATCGCTCTCTTATTCCGGAGCCTCAAGCAAGAGATCTCCGGATTGACAAGGCGTTCATGCCCTGTGGGGGAGGATAGAAGGGGAAGGAGGGCTTATCGCTCCGCCCGTTGCCTGGAACAATGCTCGTGGAAGATCAGCCAGTCGGAGCCTTCTTTGCGGAGGAGGCTGGTGCATTTGCCGACGTCTTCGCCCTGCAGTTCACCGTTTCGCACCATCTGAAAGACATAGTCGTAGGTGGCCCAGGCCAAAGAGCCGGTCACGTGAATCTTGACCTCCGAGACATTCGCCACGTAATAAACGCGACTCCCACGCTTGAGTTCCTCATCGTACTCCGACAGCCACTTTTCGATCACTTGCACTGTTTCCGCTTCGCCGTCCTGAATACCCACATAGTCTTTGGCGTAATGCCTCAAGATCGCCTGTTTGTCTCTCGTGTCGGAGTACGTCGCTGCGCCCGTCGCGGCCGCTTTGATCGTTTTCTCGATCGCGTCTTCTTCTTGCCCGGCCCAGGAGGAAGGAGCCTCGCACGTGAGAATAGCGAGGATAACTGCGGATAGGGCTAACCTGTTCATGAGCGGCGTGCCAACAGATAATAGGTGCCGATTTTGCGTCCAATTGTGCAAATCAGTCAGCATAATCCTTGAGCCACTCTGCATGCCAGAAACACCTCCTCACCCCCCCTCTCCTCCACCGCTGGAGGAGAGGGCTAAGCTGACAATATATGTGACCCGGCAAACTCGAAGGCCAGGTCGCGCGTTTGGACAAGCCGGACACGTTCGAGCGTGCCGCCCGGGACGGCTTTGACGAGGTGGTCCCACACCGCCTTGGCAAGTTGTTCGCCGCCGACTTTCTGAGAGCCGACCACCTCTCGAAGATCATGGTGTCCAAAGGGACTCACGACCTGCTCCTGCACCAGTCGGTCCAGCGCGCCGATGTCGGTGACCATCCCGGTCACTGGATCAACCGGTCCGTGCACGGTCACGAACAGGTCCCACGTATGGCCAGGATTGCCTTCGTGCAGTGCGGTAAAAGAGTACCGCCGGGTGACGCTGGCGACTTCTAAACCGGCTGCCGCGGTCACGTCAGCATAAAGGTCCTCGTCCTCGTACAGACGGATTGCATGAAGCGTCCCGATGTCCCGCTGGTGCTTCAGCCTGGTCCACAGCACACGGGCGATGTTCTCCGACGTGGGAATCCGGTCCTGGAAATACGGCGTGTCGAGATTCAAATTCTTGTGGTCGAATTCTTCGAGCACATCCAGCAACACACGCTTGAGATCGAACAGGTTGACCACCATGCCGGTCTTCCGATCAACCTCTCCGGCAACCGTGACTTCGAGCAGATAGTTATGCCCGTGTCCCGGTATGTTGTGACATGCGCCGAACATAGCCCGATTCTTCGCCTCGCTCCACTCCGGACGCTCGTACCGATGCGAGGCGGCGAACTCGACGCGTTTGGTTAAGAGGACGGGAGGCATGCTCCTCATCAATCATGAGTTATGAATTCTGGATTATGAATTCTGAATACCTTGATGACCATAATTCCTAATTCAACATTCATAATTCAGAATTGCGCCAGCTCACGCGCCCAGGTCGTTCAGCCATTCTTGTCTCATCTCCCATGGCACCAGGACCGCCTCGTGGTACGTGGCGTGATCCACGGAGAGCGTGACCGGGACTTCGCGCCGGCCGATCGGCGTGATCAGCGCCTCGGACGGCTTGAAGCGCACGAAATGCACTGCGCTGATCTTGGTCTCGTGGCTGCGGCCCCCTTCGAACTCGCCATACACTATCTCGGATCCGGCTCGGATGGCCACTTTGCTCCCTTTGTCCAGCCCCATGAAGAGATCCAGCAATTCCTTCATCCGCTCCTGTTCCGTGATTTCGATCAGCAACGTCGCGCTCAGCTCGCCCTTCGATGGAAGTAAGGCATTGTAGACTTCCAGCTCCTCCTGGACCTTGGCCGGATCCACAATCCGTTCAACACGGATCATCTCTTGGACCTGAAACTGCAGCGTGTCGCGGTTCTCGAATACGAGAGTGATGAGCGGCCCGACGGAGATACGGCGCCGCTGCTTCAGCGCGATGATGCGCTCGCGAAATACGCCCCGTCGCCGTTCGTACTCGGCATAGGGGATCACATCGTCGAGTGTCATGCCCTTCATCTGATAACCATGCTTCGTCGCGCTTTCCTCTCGTCACCCGTCCCGAGCAGCGTCGACGGACCGTGACAGGTTCTCATGACGGCAAGCCGTACGCGTCGCGGACGATTTGAATCGGATGTTTGGTCGGTCGCCCCCCCGTATGAGCGGATGCGCCGGCCTGGTCCAACTGGAGCGCAGCCAGCGGGCAGTCCGACGCGACAAGATCGGCCGGCACCTGCTCGATGAGGCGGACGGCTTTCTGTGCGATTTTCATGCTCAGCGGGAAGAATTCCGCCTTGGCGCTCCAAGAACCGTCGTGCCCGGAACACTTCTCGATGACTTCGACCTGTGCACCCGCGCATTCCATCAATTCTTTGGATTTGAAGCCGATGTTTTGATCGCGGAGGTGGCAGGGAATCTGATAGACGACACGGCCCGGTTTGTTCACGAAGTCCGCCGCCAGGCCCCCTTCCCGTTTCAGTTTCATCAGGTATTCGCAGACGTCGAACGTCCGCATCGCCAATCGTGTGGTCTGATCTCCCGGCACGAGCACCGGGTATTCCCGCTTGAGCATCAGGCTACAGCTTGGAGCCGGTACAACTACATCGTAGCCCCGACCGATCCAGGGGAGCAAGGAGTCCATATTGTCCCGGGCGGCATCGACGATCGCCGCCGTGTCGCCGAAATCAAATGACGGCATGCCGCAGCATCGTTGTTCCGGATACACGACTTCGACGCCGTTCTTCTCCAGCACCTGCACCGTCGCCTTGCCGATGTCCGTGGCTTGGTAATTCACCAAGCAACTCGCGAACAAGGCCACTTTTCTCGTGGAGCCTTTTGGGTGAGTCGCGGTGGGCCGCCGGCCCCACCAGCGGGCGAACGTTTCCGGTTGGTAGGCCAGCACCTGCCGGTCTCGGTGCACCCCAAGCATTGCTTGCAACAATAAGCGAAGCCACGTCCGGCGCAAGGCCCAGTTGACGAGGCCGGCGAGAGTGCTGTTCAACGTGCCCAGCAGATCGGTCTTCACCAGCAGCCGATCTCGCCACGAGACCCCCCGGGTGGCCGCCAAGTGCTTCTTCCACACCACCATCAAATGGGGAAAGTCGATCGCGTACTGATGCGGCGGGGTGTAGGGACAATGATTAAAGCAGAGCTTGCAGTAGTAACACTCGTCGACCACATGCTCATGGTCGAGCGCCGCGAGCTTCCGGACATCGCTCTCGCACGTGTCGATCCGATCCAGCAGCGTGGTGAAGGAGGGACACAGGTTGAAGCAGCGCCGACAGCTATCGCAAACCTCATAGATCCGAAGCGTTTCCCGCTCGAGCTGCTTCGGATCGACCGGAGTGATGAGGCTGAGGCCTTTCATGCCAATCCCGGCGAGGAAGCAGTCAGCCTTCAGCCATCGGCGCGGGAGCGTAGATTCTCCCTACCGATAGCTGGCAGCCAAAAGCCGAGGACGTCGATCATCCCTGCTTCATGCTCTCAAGCCCTTTCGTGAAGCGGTTCGCGTGCGACCGTTCGGCCTTCGCCAAGGTTTCGAACCACTCCGCCAGCTCCAGGAATCCCTCGTCGCGCGCGGTCTTCGCCATGCCGGGATACATCTGGGTGTACTCATACGTCTCGCCCTCGATGGCGGACTTCAAGTTCGCCTCGGTATTCCCGATGGGCACCCCGGTCGCCGGATCGCCGACTTCCTTCAGGAAATCGAGGTGGCCGAAGGCGTGACCGGTTTCTGCCTCTGACGTGTCGCGGAAGAGTCCACCGATGTCGGGATAGCCCTCGATATCGGCGCGGCGAGCGAAATATAGATAACGCCGGTTTGCCTGCGACTCGCCGGCAAAGGCGTTCTTCAGATTCTCGTGGCTCTTGGTTCCCTTAAGACTCTTTGCCATCGTCCCCTCCTCCAGGCTGATCAGAAAGATGCCATCGGTCGTGTTTGGTGAGCTTGAGCTTCTGTCGGCTCAGTGATCGCGCCGCTTAGAAGCCGTCGATCCAACCTTCTGTTCCTTACCACAGGCCTCACCGTGACCGCAACGGCTCCCGCGTCTCGCAGGTTCATCGTGGCTTGAATAGAGGGAGGTCCTGCGTCATCTCCGCGAGCGTCTTGTACGCGCGATCCTTCGGCGATAGGACCGGTTCCTTGACCGGCCAGGGAATGGCGAGGTCCGGATCGTTCCACACAATCCCTCGCTCGTCCTCCGGCGCATAGACCTCCGTGCACTTGTAGAGAAATCCCGCCTCCTCGCTCAAGACGCAGAACCCGTGCGCGAATCCGGGTGGAATGTAGAGTTGGCGCAAGTTCTCGTCGGACAGCTCGGCGCCGTACCATCGGCCGAAGGTTGGTGAGCCTTTGCGAATATCCACCGCAACGTCATAGACCGTCCCCTTCACCACCATGACCAATTTCCCCTGGGGTTTGGTCAGTTGATAGTGCAATCCCCGCAAGCTACCTTTGGTCGACCAGGACACGTTATCCTGGACGAACGGCCCCAGGATACCCAGGTCGGCATAGCGCTGGGTCCGGTAGGTTTCCATAAACCATCCACGCTGGTCCCGGAACACTCTCGGTTCCAGCAACAAGACACCGTCCAAGTTCGTCTCGAGTACTTTCACACGCGTTCCTCCCTCTTGTTCTTGGCGCGACAGAAGCCGCCGGTTCCTTCACCCCAGGGCCATGGCGCGCCAGCCGTCCCTGAAGGCCAGGACGGTCCTGGCCCATGAAGCGGGGTCGCTTCGCGACGGCAATCCGTGTTCTTGGCGCGACAGAAGCCGCCGGTTCCTTCACCCCAGGGCCATGGCGCGCCAGCCGTCCCCGAAGGCCAGGAAGGTCCTGGCCCCCTCCCGTACCCACTCGGTCGAGCCGCGCTCGACCGAAATGGCCCCGGCGGGCCGATTGTAACCGGTTATCTTCCCCGAATGAACTCAAGACCCGATTGCGGACAAGCGACCGTTCTTGTTATCGTCCATTCACTGAGCGCAGGTCTGTGGGGCTGCGATCAGTTCCGATCCGGAGGGTCCTCATCCCGCGGTGGGTGGGGAAACAGTCGTTGAAGTCGCTCGATCAGCGGCAGGGCGGCGGGCGTACTCGGCCGAGTCGGCTCACTGGGGGGATGGTCCCACGTGAGGGTCGTAATGCCTGCCTGGTCCAGGGAGGTGCGAATGACTTCGACCAGGGCCTCGAGTGTCACCTCGTCTCCTCCCCGGAGGTCGAGCACCCGCTCTTCCGGCTTGGTCGGGGGCGGGTCGGCATTGACGAGCGACCAGCACCGGTCGAAAATAGTTCGGCGCAGCTCTTCCGGTACGTTCAGCGATGGGAGGCCGGACGTGCAGAGAGCCACAGTGAAGAGGACGAACTGCAGATCCGGCATGCCGGGACGGTGGATATCAAGAGACGGCATGGTGCGGGAATTATGGTAAGGCTCAGCGGTGTGAGTCAATCCTTGGACCACGACGATTCTCCCATCGTAACGGGCTAGGAGGCAACAAGGGATCATGGTAACCATTACTCTCATGGGACAACTGCAAGCCGCCGACGGGGAGCGCGATTTGGCCTGCGAGATCCCAGGGCCCCTGTCGGTCCGACAAATCATTCAGCGCCAAGGCGACAACATGCGACATGTATTCCAACTGCTTCGCGAGAAGAAAGTCCTCGTGACGATCAACAAACGGATCGCCAGCGAGGACAGCACCGTCCACGACGGTGACGCCATCAGGCTGGTCGGGCATGACGGGATGGGGGGTAGCGGGTTAGGCCCCTCTATATAAGGAGGCGCGAAAGCGCTCGGCCGCCGAGGTCAATTGAAGTAGCCTGCCACCCAACGTGTCATCGAACAAACATGAAGGGCCGACCCCTTGTGAGGGTCGGCCCTTTTAGGTTCGTAAATCTTATGAGGCCTTGAGGTATCGAGCCGACCAGGCGCGGGACCTCAACGGGCTCACTTCTTCCCTAGAATTGAATCCTTTGCCGCCTTTGCGACGCGGAACTTGACCACCCGCTTGGCTGGAATCTTGATTGGCTCACCGGTCTGGGGGTTGCGTCCCATCCGCGCCTTCCGGTTCGCGAGCACAAGTTTGCCGAGGCCCGGTAAAGGAAACACATTCTTCGCTTCCCTGTACGCCAGGGCGACAAGATCGTCAAGAATCTGTACTGCCAGCTTCTTGGCGATTCCGGCCTTGCCGGCGAGGTGATCTGCGATCTGCGATTTGGTCATCGATTTGGCCATAGAAACCTCCTTAAGATGTTAGAAAACCCTCTTGGATGTGTGAGTGAGAACTGGACTCTGTGCTCTGAAGAATCAATCTCCGACGGTGAGCGAGCTGTGTTATCGACGCGATGGGACTCGCGGCGAAAACAGGGCGAGAGTGTACCCAAAGGTCTGAAGGGTGTCAACGAGAAAAACAGCGTCTGGCGTGGAAAATATCAGGGTCACGCCTCTTGAAGAGTCCGTAGGACGGAGAGTACAGTAGCACATTAAAATCGGCCTCTCTTCTAGACTGGCAATTAAGGAGCGCAGTTTACCGATGCCACGAGAACTTCCGATCGTCCCCTCCCCCGCCCAGCCGGCGATGCCGGAGCAGGCGGAAAGTTACCAGTATTCCAGGGTTTTTTGTCAGAAGGAGAATTCGCCGCCGCTGCGTCTGCTGATCGATTTTCTCAAGTCCCGCGGCCAGTCGCCTGTCCTTCGTGAAGAGCTCGACCCGGCGGCGCTGGACGAATGGGCGTGGGTTCAGGTTTCCATGGGCTACAGCCGGGATCGCAAGCCGATCCAACTGTTCTGTGTCCGGGACCGCGGCAGTTATCAGGACGTCTTCCAGCAGGAACGCGACCAGTTCCTCTCGCTCCTGTCCGCGTACGATGACGTGGAAGCCACGCTCGTCCGAGAGTATGTGCAGCGGGCGCGGTTCATCCTGACGACGCGGATCGCCCCGTCGGACATGACGGATGAGGG
>CAZZPI010000049.1:0-9643 GCA_964655865.1 uncultured Nitrospiraceae bacterium | reverse complement strand
CGCGATGGCGTGCCACAGCGGAAGTGGCAGCTTGACAATCAAGACAGTTGCTCGGGCTCTCGCTCGTTGCGGCCTCGCCCGGGAATGGCGCGTCTTGGCGCGCGGGGGCTGGGTGGGTGAGAGAGGTGGCCGTTTTGAACATCCTGCCGGGTTCAGCGGCTGTATCGAAACCGATTCGTTCTGTATCGGTCGAGATACGGCTAGGATCGTGGTTAGGGAGAGGGGGCGGTGAAGAGATAGGAGACTAGAGATTCTTGAACGCGGCTCGCGCGGCGCGGAGGGTGTGCTCGATGTCCTGTGGCGAATGGGCCGTCGAAAGAAATGCCGCTTCGAACTGTGAGGGCGCGAAGTAGACGCCCTGGTCCAGCATTCGGTGGAAGAACGTGGCATACCGTTTCGTGTCCGATTGTTTCGCCGTCGACCAATCGACCACCGGACCTCTCGTAAAAAATGAGCAGAGCATCGAGCCGACCTGTGTCTGCGTGATCGGCACGCCGGCTTTCTTTGCGGCTTCACCGATCCCTTTGGCCAGCGCCGCTGCCTTTTCTTCCAACTTCTTATAGAGACCGGGCTTCTTCAACTGCTTCAGCGTTTCGATCCCGGCCGTGACTGCGAGGGGATTTCCCGAGAGCGTTCCCGCCTGATAAACGGGCCCGGACGGCGCGATGAGATCCATGATCTCTGATCGCCCGCCATAGGCTCCCACCGGCAGACCGCCGCCGATGATCTTTCCCAGCACCGTGAGGTCCGGCGTCACGCCATAGAGCGTCTGCGCTCCTCCATACGCGACGCGGAAGCCTGAAATGACTTCATCGAAGACGAGCAGGATCCCGTGCTCCGTCGCGAGATGCCGGAGGGCGGGAAGAAAATCCGGCGCCGGCGGCACCACGCCCATGTTGCCGGCGATCGGCTCAATGATGATGCAGGCCAGCTTGTCGCGATGGTCCTTGACCATCTGCTGCACGGTGCGGATGTCGTTGTAGGGCGCCGTCAACGTGTGACGCGCAAAGTCAGCCGGCACGCCTGGCGAGTCGGGGATGCCCAGCGTCGCGAGGCCGGAGCCGGCTTTCGCGAGCAGGTAGTCGCTGTGGCCGTGGTAGCAGCCTTCGAATTTCAGCACGCCGTCGCGCTTGGTGAACGCCCGGGCGACGCGAACGGCGCTCATTACGGCTTCGGTTCCTGAGCTCACCAGGCGAATTTTCTCCATCGACGGCAGCGCCGCGCGGATCATCTTGGCCAGCTCAACCTCGAGATCGGTCGGCGCGCCATAACTCGTTCCATTGCCCGCAGCCCGCTGGATGGCCTTGATGACCGGCGCCGGTGCGTGGCCGAGGATCATAGGGCCCCACGAGAGCACGTAATCGATATAGCTGTTACCGTCGACGTCGTAGAGCCGCGATCCCTTGGCGCGCTCGATGAAGCGGGGTTGACCGCCTACGGAGCGGAACGCGCGGACCGGGCTGTTCACGCCGCCGGGAATATATCGTTGAGCTTCAGAGAAGAGCCGGGCAGAGCGAGTGGTCTTCATGCGGAAATGCGCCCACGACGCTGGAGGAACTTACGTGAGGAGCTTGCCTCGCGTCAAGAAAGTCATCCAGCTATTCCACTTAAACTTCACTTCCTTCGCGCTCTAATCCCTGAGACAAAATTTGTTCCCCTCCTTCCATTCCTCAGCAGAGCCGGAAAATGAGTTTTTCTACCTTGGAAGGAACCAGCGATGCTATCCATACGAGAAACCGAACGCTCATGCAAGGTGCTTCCTGGTCTGGGACTTGCTGACTCCTCACGCAGGATTGATCGCTTGGGAAGGAGCCTGACAGTGAAGATCGTTTGTGCCTGGTGCTTACACGAAGGAAAGCCGGCCACGCTCGGAGAAAAAAGGCCGGAGTGGGAATGGGAAGGCGAAGAAACTCACGGCGTGTGTTCAACTCACTTGACTCTCCTCAAACTCTATTGGGAGGAGGAACTGCGACGCGAGAGTAGCTCACAGCTCGATCTCGCGGCCTACCTGCGCGGGAAAATGGCCTCCGGCTTCTAGCCCGTACAGCTCAGTGCGCTTCTGCTGCAAATGGGACGTACGTCAACCCCTGCCCCTGCGAATCGTCGACTGCCGATTCGGTTCCAATAGCGGCACATGCCAGCGCTTGCACCTAGCTCTCTCTGTGTCGGAGGTTACGAAAACGACGTGGAACGGCACGCCACGGTCTCCGCGGTCGTTCGCGCGAGCCGCCGCCCAGGCCTCACCGGCATCGCTCAGAATCTCCAGCAACGTCTCATATTCCTCGTCGTCTCCGGCCAGCACGTGCTCCGCTTCCGTGATGCACAGGACATAACCTTTGGCCGGCAACCACTCGAGATCCGTGAGACATTCTTCGAGCGCGTCCCAGTTGTGGCCGAAGTAATCGGGAAATTCCAGAGCCTGCGCGAACTCCGTCAGCAGCCCGTCTTTTGTCGTGCACTTCTTGCCGGACAAGGTCCGGAGGACGAAGCCCGCGGGAACCGGAAGCTGCGATGAGGGCGGTCCTTTCGCCACGAGCAGAGAGACCCAGGGAGGTTTCAGACTATCGAGGTGCGATTTGCTGGACATGTGCTCCGTCAATTCAAGGGGACAAACGTGCGGTAATGGTCTCCGATCTAGTAGGCTTTCCCGGTGCGTTGCTCGATGACAAGACGTTCCGGTCCGCGTGGCTTTCCCGACAACTTGGGGTTCACGTCGTATTCTCGGTAGACGCCCTTCGGCAAGCGACGCTCACGATTGTGAAAGAGGCGACCGCCGACATAGCTGGGAGGTGGAGCCCCTTGACGATCCTGGACGAGCTTGAGAACGTCTCTGGCCCTTGGGGGCGCTCGGAGAGATTGTGCGTATGCATCTCCGGACGGAGCCCCGGATGCGAGAGCCGGTTGACTCGGACGCTCTCCTCCGACGATGGCAGCAAGAGTAGCGCCTGGCAGCAGAAGCCAACACGCGAGCCACAGACCGACCAGTAAGCTGCGCCATCGTTCCGCTCCCGGCCTCACGCGACTCCCCTCAAATCGACCGTAACACGCAGCCTTCTCCGAGGTCAATCAATCCGTGCCGAGATCGACTTCGGTCTTTGCCGCTCTTCCCATCGTCTGTTAGAATGCGCCCACAGTCGGGACACGTCATGCGTCGATCATCATCCGCCGTCCTAGAGTAAAATTGAGCTCCCGCATCGGCGGCTGACACATGACGTTCGACGGCTATCCCCTCACTCCGATGCGCCACGCCAAGATTGTCTGCACAATTGGGCCGGCCAGCAGCTCACCCGCCGTGATCGATCAATTGATCGAAAGCGGCATGAACGTCGCCCGGCTCAACTTTTCTCACGGCACGCACGCCAGTCATGGACAAGCCATCGTGGCGATCCGCGAGGCGGCTGCCCGACGGAAGGCCGTCGTCGCGATCCTGCAAGATCTCCAAGGGCCACGCATCAGGGTCGGAGCCCTGCCGAGCGATATCGAGGTCCACCCCGATCAGCGCGTTCTCCTGGTGGGCGGTGTCCTCCGGGCCGGCGGTCAGCTCGGCGCGCAGGCGGTCTCGCCTCGACCAGCCGTAGAGATTCCGATCACGTATCCCACGCTCGCACGAGACGTTCGTCCCGGCGCCCGCATTCTGATCGACGATGGGCTCATCGAGCTAAGAGCATGTACCGTCGGAAACGGAGCAGTCGAGTGTCAGGTCGTCACAGGTGGCCGGATCTCGACCCATAAGGGGGTCAACCTCCCCGGCACCGCCGTCACGGCCCCGGCCATCGCGGAAAAAGATCGGGACGATCTGCAATTCGGCGTGACCCACGGCGTGGATTACATCGCGCTCTCCTTCGTGCGGAGTCCGGAGGACGTGCGGGTCGCGCACCGAATGATCGCAGACTGCGGCGGCACGCAGCCGATTATCGCAAAGATCGAGCGAGCTGAAGCCATCGAAAATCTCCCCGCCCTGCTCGACGCGGCCGCCGGGGTGATGATCGCGCGCGGCGATCTCGGCGTGGAGATGGGACCGGAGGCCGTCCCGATGTTACAGAAGCGGATCATCGCCGAGGCGAATCAACGACGCAAATTGGTGATCACCGCGACCCAAATGCTGGAATCGATGACGAAGGCTGCTCGCCCCACCAGAGCCGAAGCCTCGGACGTCGCCAACGCCGTGTTCGACGGAACGGACGCCGTCATGCTGTCGGCCGAGACCGCGAGGGGGCAGTATCCGGTCGAGGCGGTCCGGGTGATGGATCGGCTGGTGCGGGCGGCGGAGGAGGACGGGCGCCGGTGGAACGGAAGGTCGGCGTTCGTCCTCAGCCAGAGTGGCTCGATTCCGGATGCAATGTGTGAAGCCGCGGCATCCGTCGCGAAGGCCACCAACGCGAGAGCGATCGTGGTGTTCAGTGAATCGGGCGCCACGGCGCGCCTCTTGTCGAAACAACGCGCCGCGGTGCCCATCATCGCCTTCACGCCGAATGACGAGGTACTTCGGCGCATGACGCTGTACTGGGGCGTCACGCCGTTCGTCATGCCGCATCGGCAGGATCCGGACGCCCGCGTGCGCGAAGTGGAGCGTCGCCTCAAAGCCGAGAAGCTGGCGGACACGGGAGACCGACTCGTCCTGCTGTCCGGCACCGTCGCGGGCCAACCGGGCGGAACGAACGTGCTGCAGGTGTACCAGGTCGCATGAGCCAACGGATCGTTCGAGGGACAGGCCTGCTGGCGGCGCTCTGCTTGTGCTGGTCGCTCAGCGCGTCGGCGCAAACCGGCGCAATGGGGAATTCCCCGGCTGAACTCGTCAAAAAGTATCTCTCGCTCGATTCGAAAGGGGTCCGCATTGACAATAGCTCCTTTGACGCGCTGGCTCCGTATGTCACATGGAAACAAGAACCGGCGTGGGGACGTATCGTGGTCGTGCAAGGGTTCACGGTGCCCGACGACCTTCTTCAGTGGCAGATCGTCGACATGTTGGAAGTCGTCATCCCGGTGGAATTCAACGTGCTGGGAGCGGTGTATATGGAGACCGCGAGTTTCGTGCCCGAACCGACTACTGAGCAGGTACGGTTCCGTGTGAAGCTGATCAACAACCGCTGGCGGATCACCGAGCCGGTGCTGCCCCCGCACGTGGGCCAGAAGCGTATGATCAACTTCGTCAAGCAATCGTTGTTTGAAGAAGCCGATCCGACGCGGCGCCAGACCTTGGCGTCGTTGCAAGCGGAGCTGGCGAAGGCGAAATAGCATGGGAAAGGCCCCAGTAGACCTCCTCATCTTCGATTTCGACGGGACTCTCATCGAATCCAAGTGGGACATCGCGGAGTCCGTCAACCTGACTCTGCGGGATTTAGACCTGCCTGAACGCCCTTTGGAGGAAATTTTCGGCTTTGTCGGAGACGGCGTGAAGCGTCTGCTGCGGCTCTCGGTAGGGGAGGACAACCTCTCGCGCTATGAAGAGGCCCTACGCGTGTTCCGCGGGCACTATTTGGAACACTGCCTCGACCGGACGCGCTTCTATCCCGGGGTCGAGGCGATGTTGCGGCACTTCGCCGCCAAGAAAAAGGCGGTGGCCACCAACAAGTCGATCGAGTACACGAACGTGATCCTCAACGGTCTCGGCCGCCAGTATTTTTCCTACGTCGTGGGAGGGGACAACGGCTATGGTTTGAAGCCGGACCCCGGCATGCTGTGGCATGTCATGGAGGCGTTGAACGTGCCTAAGGAGCGGACGGTGCTGGTGGGTGACAGCACGAACGACATCAACGGAGGACACCAGGCAGGGATCAGGGTTTGTGCCGTGGGTTACGGCATGGGGAATCGCGAAAAGATGTTGGGCTGCGGGCCGGATTGGTTCATCGAACGACCGGAAGACTTGATGGAGATCTTCATATGATAAACGCAGCGAATCGTGTATCTCGTGAAGCGTATCCCGCTCAAGAATTTCAGGTTGCAAGTTTCAGGTTTCAAGTTGCTGGAGGAATCCCAAACATGAAACTTGAAACATGGAACTCGAAACTCCCGAGTGAGCGACGAACGAGGCTTCACGCGTCACGCGTCACCATGCTTTTCCTCGCTCTGGCTTTCAGCCTGAGCCTCCACCTCGACCTGCTTCATGCCGCTTCTCCCAGCCTCGCCGATCGCGTCATCGAGCACAAGTTGGCCAATGGCCTCACCGTCTTGATGCTGGAGCGCCACCAAACGCCGGTCGTGTCGATCAACATGACGTTCCGCGTGGGCGGCGTGAATGAGCAGGTCGGACAGACGGGGCTCGCCCATCTGTACGAACATCTGGCCTTCAAGGGCACGAGGACGCTCGGGACGAGGGACTACGCCAAAGAGAAGCTGGTGCTCGATGAAATGTTCCGCATGGGCACAGAGCTGGACCGGCGGCAGCGGGAGCTGCAAAGCCGATCGGATGCGCAAACAGGGACGAGCGACTCCACCCTGGAGGCGTTGCAGAAGCGGTTCAAGGAGGTGCAGGAACAGGCGGGCCAGTTCGTCGTGGGCAATGAGATGGCGCTGCTCTATCAGCGTCACGGCGGCGTCGGCCTCAATGCCTCCACCGGCAAAGACATCACCCGCTACATGATTAGCCTGCCCGCGAACCGTCTGCCGCTCTGGGCGGCCGTGGAGGCTGACCGGATGGCTCATCCGGTCCTGCGCGAGTTTTACAAAGAACGC
Source organism: uncultured Nitrospiraceae bacterium (assembly GCA_964655865.1). Classification (GTDB taxonomy): domain Bacteria; phylum Nitrospirota; class Nitrospiria; order Nitrospirales; family Nitrospiraceae; genus JBBIJI01. The sequence continues at coordinate 2,971 of CAZZPI010000049.1, read as the reverse complement.
GGGGTCGTCATGGAGGAGCGGCGCCTGCGAACGGACGACAGTCCGAATGGACTGCTTTTCGAAACCTTCACCGCGGCGGCGTTCCAGGCGCACCCCTACGGGGTGCCGACCATCGGGTGGGGCTCGGACATTCTCTCCCTCAACCCGGCGGCTACCGAGGAGTTTTTCAAAACCTACTACGGCCCCGGTAACGCGACCATCGCCATCGTCGGAGACATCGCTCCCAAAGAGGTGATCGAGCTTATCGAGAACACGTTCGGGAAGATTCCTCCGTCACCGCCCCCGCCGCCGGTGGTGACGGTCGAGCCTCCTCAGCGAGGCGAGCGACGAGTGGAGGTCGAATTCGACGCGGAGCCGATCCTGGCGATCGGCTATCACAAGCCCGGGTTGGGGCATGACGACGATTATGTGTTCGATGTGATCGACGAGCTGCTGACGGAGGGGGTCACGTCGCGACTCTATAAAGCGCTCGTGCTCCAGAAAAAGCTCGCCGGATCGGTGGGCTCCGACTCGAACTATCCCGGCGTCCGCGCGCCCAATCTCTTCGCGATCACGGCGACCCCGTTGGCGCCGCACACGGCGGCGGAAGTCGAAGCGGCCGTCTACGAGGAGATCGAACGGTTGAAGAGCGAGCCGGTCTCGCCGAAGGAACTGGAGAAGATCCTGAACAATCTCGACGCGGATTTGGTCCGCTCGCTCCGCTCGAACAGCGGCCTTGCCTCGCAGCTCGCGCTCTATCAGACCGTGGCGAGTGACTGGCGGTATGTCCTACGCGCGCGCGATCGCATCGCCGCGGTGACGCCGGCGGATATTCAGCGGGTCGCGACGCAATATTTGACCAAATCGAATCGCACGGTGGCGATCCTGGTCAAGAAGCCCGGCGATCGCAAGGTTGCGGCGCTGACGAGCGAGGTGAAGCCATGAGCGGCGTGAAGCGTGAGGCGTTAGATGTAAGGCGAGAGGAGCAAACGATGCGGCGAGTGAATTCATGCGGGCAAGCCGCCGTGTTCATCATGTGGGCCGTGATGGTCCTCTACGTAGCCGCGGTCGGGTTCGCTGCGGACATGACCCTGGTTGATCCGCGGCAAATGAAGTTTCCCACGGTCGAGTTCAATCCGCCTGAGCCGGAACGGGTGGTGTTGGAGAACGGGCTGGTCGTCTATCTCCTGGAAGACCGCGAATTGCCGCTCGTGACCATGAGCGCCATCATCAAGACGGGAGGCTGGCTCGATCCGTCCGACAAAGTCGGACTCGCCGCCCTGACCGGTGTCGTCATGCGGACAGGCGGCTCAGCGCGCATGTCCGCCGAAGAGGTCGATGAGGAGCTGGAACAGCTCGCGGCGTCACTGACGATCGCCATCGGGCGACAATCCGGCACCGCGTCGCTCGATGTCCTGAAGAAAGACCTCAAGAAGGGGCTTCGGATTTTTGCCGACCTTATCCGGACCCCGGCCTTCGATCCGGCGCGGGTAGAATTGGCGAGACTGCAGGCGCTCGAGGGAATCAGGCGACGGCAAGACAGCCCGGGGTCGGTAGTCGGTCGGGAGTTCGTCAAGCTCTTGTACGGGGCGGACCATCCGTCGGCGCGAGAAACCAGCGTCCCATCCGTCACAAAGATCACGAGGGAAGACCTTATCGAGTTCCATCGGCGGACGGTCCATCCCAACGGCATGATCCTGGGAGTTACAGGCGACTTCGATAAAGACGACATGCTGGCGATGCTCCGCGAGGTCTTCGGGGACTGGGCCAAAGGAGCGGTGCCTGAGCTGAAGATTCCAGGCGTCGATGATGCCCACGATCGGCTCCCGGCAGTGCGGTTTGTCAACAAGGACACCTCCCAAACGCATCTGCGGGTGGGGCATCTGACCCTCAGAGAAAACGATCCGGATTACGTGGCCCTTGCCATCGCCAACGACATCCTCGGCGGCAGCTCGTTTCGCAGCCGGCTGTTCAACGACGTGCGGACGAAACGCGGGCTGGCCTACTCGGTGGGGAGCCGCCTTAACGCCGGCGTCCATGATCAAGGGGTCTGGCTGATGCGGGCTGAAACCAAGCTTTCGTCCACCCAGGAGGTGATCGCCCGCTTCGTCGCCAACCTCGAACGGGTTCGGACCGAGCCGGTGACGGACGTGGAGTTGGCGGAGGCCAAAGAAGCTTACGTCAATTCGTTCGTCTTTTCCTTCGCGAGTCCTTCGGCGATCGTCAGTCGACTGATGGAGTTGGAGTACGACGGTCTGCCCAAGGACTTTCTCCGGCAGCTCCGCGGGAAGGTCGTCAAATTGACCAAGGAAGATCTGCTGCAGGCGGCCAAGAAGCATCTGCACCCCGATCGTCTGAAGATCATCGCGGTCGGTCCCGGTGAAGCTTTGCCTCGGCTGCTGTCGGGGTTTGGGGAGGTAAAGGAAATCAAGTTAGCTCCGGAGGGGTGAAGGGGAGGGTGGATGGCTGGGTTGCTCCTTGTGCTCGCGCACCGCGCACACAAGATTGACCTGAGCCTCAAATCAAGGGCAGTGCCGGGGGACCCATTGCTCAGGCGATGCAATGGGTCGTGACGCGCGCAATAAAACCCAATGCGACTAACCGGCATGACGAAGGGAGGGGACAAAAGGAGCTCGCTCGACGGCTCTCGCATAGTTGAGCTGAAAGATCCATCCTCATCTCGGAGGAGGTGACTATGGCCACCTATCTGATGCTTCTCAACTGGACGGATCAGGGGATTCGGAATGTCAAGGACTCGCCCAAGCGGCTGGATGCGGCGAAGAAGCTCGCGAAGGATATGGGCGGGGAGGTGAAAACGTTCTATATGACGCAGGGCACCTATGACCTTGCGTTGGTAATCGAGATGCCCAACGACGAGAAGCTCGCCAGCTTCGTGCTGAAGCTCGGATCGTTGGGCAATGTCAGGACAACGACCATGAAGGCCTATTCGGAAGAGGAGTACCGGAAGATCATCGGCGGGCTTGAGCGTGAG
>CAZZPI010000048.1:5641-9693 GCA_964655865.1 uncultured Nitrospiraceae bacterium | reverse complement strand
TGCCCGGCCGATGCTCCGCACCCAAGCAGCAGGCGGCCTCCTCACTTTCGTACGGAATGAATCGAACCGCAGGACCGGCACCGGCCTGGCCCAGACGTTCCAGACCCTGTTTCGCGTTGACGCAGAGACGACACTGACCGTCGTAGATCAGAATTGGAGCGGAAGGTTCGCTCATCGTCGTGACAGGGGACACAACGGTTGTTATAGTCCTGCCATGTGCAGTACCCGGATGGTGCTCGGCGCGTTCGTGATTCTCGTCATACAGGCGAGTCCGCTGTTATGGCTACCAACGCCCGCTGGATTCTTTGGACCACCGCGTTCGATCCCGTGGCTCCTATTTCTCATCGCGCTCCCACTCTTCTTGGCGGTACTCGTGTGGCAGCGTCAACGCTGGGCTTTCATGGGCGCCGTGATGTACGGAACCGTGGGCCTGGCGATCGACATCGCCACAATTCTTCAACGTCCGGCGAACGCAGCCGTGCTGGAGCCACAAGGGGCGATGATGCTCGTAGAGTGCCTGATGTACCTCGTGCTCATCGTGTACGGCGGTCGCGGATTGCTCGACGTGCGACAGGACGGAAGGCCTCCATGATCCCTCGATCCCAGTCCTCCGCCTCCTTCGGGACCGGCACCGGCCTGACCTTCTCATAGCCCGCATCCTCAAGCCATCGACGCACGGCCTTGACGTGATACGTGTTCCCGGTCGCGGTTGCCAACAGCATGCTGACGGCGAACAAGCTGGCTTCCCACGGATGTAAGCCCTCTCGATCGTGCAACAAGGCATCATGAATGAAGAGCCGCCCTCCCGGCGCGAGCGTCTTCAGCAATCGCCGAAGCAACTCCCGGTTCTCCTCCGCGGAGTAAATGTGGATCACATTCGAGAGCCAGATGACGTCGTACAGCCCGGGCACCGGTTCCATCATGAAGTCGAGGGGCAGAAATGACAGCCGCGCCCCGGCCTTGTGGGTCGATGCGACCTCCTTCGCGACCTCGATCGCATCAGGCCGGTCACAGACCGTCGCTTTCAACCCGGGATTCTTCGCCAGGAATGCCAACGCGAAGGTCGCCGGCCCGCCGCCGAGATCCAGCAGGGTCCGCGCACCTCGCAGATTGAGCCTAGCCGCCACCTTCGGGGCGAGGTCCCGGGAACGGTGGTACATCGCCCACGTGAATAGCCGTCGCCAATCCGGCGGCTCCGGCACCTCATGATCGACCGGGACCCCTCGACGGACGCAGTCGGTCAATTGAGACCAATCCGACCAGTTGTCCTTGATCAGATCCAGATAGGCCCCGCGATACGCACGGCTGTTCCGACTCAGAGCCGTTCGCCCGAACGCTCCGTTGCGGTACTTCCCCCCGCGCTTGAGCAGAAGCCCTACCATGGCCAGATTCCGACAGAGAATCTCGAGTCCCCGTTCGCTAATCTGGAGCGCTTTGGCTAATTCGGACACAGTCCACGCGCGACTGTTCATGATCGTAAAGAGATCCAGCTCCAACGCGGTGATGAGCACGCGCGGCAGGCGGTACGCGGCGATGGCATCACGAAAGTGTTCGAAGGTACGAATCGGAGCGGGGTTCATGCCGAATAGAGCCGACGATACTCAGCATTCGAGTGCGAGGCACGACGCGACATCAGCACATTCTCCAGGACTCATAAGGTTTGTCTCATCGCTCTACCATGCTTGGCGCAGACACCACTGGGCCTCGGCCTGGAGACGATCGAAGTCGGAGAAATCGACCGTCTTCTCGAAGAGGATGGCCACGTATTCTTCGGTCATCTCGGTCCGCTCTTGATAGCCTGCTTTGACCAACAGAGAACGCACCTTTGCGACCGCCGGGTTCAAGACCGCCTTGGCCTGTTTCGCCAACTCGTCGTTGGCCAAGTCTTCGGTGGTCCCGCTCGACAGGAGACTTCGCACGTCGTCCATGTCCACGCCGTTTTGGCAAATCAACCGCCCGTCCGGAGTCAGCTCGAGCATCCAGCCTCCGTTTCCCAGCTCCATGCCCAAGGCCCCGCCAGGCTCCAACTCAAAGAGTTGCGGAAACACTCGAATCAGTTGGGTCCGGACCGCATCCCAGGAAGCTGACGGGCTTGCCGACGAGGTCATGCGGAGGTCTCAAGCGGAGGAGATGGCGGTCGACCCTCTGCGGCGAGTCTGGCCCTGAGGGCTTCCAATCGCTTCGCATTCTCTTCGAGCTTCGGCAATCCATATTTGCGATCCATGCGCACCACCTGATCGAGAAGCTCCGTCGCCTCCTGCAATAGGCCCATCTCCTCGTAACATTGCGCCGCCACGTAGCGGGCGCCGCCGACCCGGAGTTCGTCTCGATCCCGCTCGGCGATGGCCTGGCTTGTCTGGCAGCAGGCAATCGATTCTTCGTAGCGCTTCTGAATCAAGTACGTGCGCCCCATCATCCTCCATGCATCGGCGACACCGCCTTGATCCCCGAGACGACGCATCAGGACCAACGATTGTTCGTAGTAGCCAAGCGCTTGGTCGAACTGCCCGGTTTCTCGCGCCACCAGCCCGAGGTCGGAGAAGAGAACGGCTTTCCCTCGCTCGTCGTGCGTTCGAGACATGATGTCCAATGCTTCGAGATAGTAGGCCCTTGCTCGATCCCATTCACCGGCATCGGCTCTCAGGTTGCCGAGGTTGGCCAACGTCGTCCCGATTCCCTGCTCGTCGCCGAGAATCTTTTGGAGCTCCAACACTTCGTGGTAATAGCTTTCGGCAGACTCCCGCCTGCCGCTCACTGCGCAGATGTTGCCGAGATTGCCCAACGTTGGAGCGAGCGCACGACGGTCACCCGTGAGGCGATCGCTCTCGAGGGCCTTAATGTAACAGGTGTAGGCCTCCGTGTAGTGCCCACGGGCGAAATGCTCGTTCCCCTGGCGATTGAGCTCTTCCGACAGCCCGTTCCGTAGCGGCATCTCCCGTCCTTACTGAAGCGCCCGTTCGACTGCCGCTTTGGCTCCGGCGAGGATCGATGCGCCATCGCCGACGAGGATCGTGTCGAACGAGTAACTCAACAATCGCCGGAGGCCCAGTTTTGCTTTTTCCCGATCCGCATACTTTTCGGCAGGCAAGAGCGAGAGCGCCCCTTCGGGCTTCCCGATCAAGGCATCGCCGACGATGAGAATCCCCTTGCCCTGCTGAAGAAACAGGGCGGACTCGCCAGGCGACTTTTGATCGCGAAGCTGGATGACCCAGATTCCGCCCGGGAGCAACTCCCCATCCTTGAACGTCTTGGCAGGCTTCACATCCATTTGCGACGCATCTGCGTCAGGGACCCAGAGCTGGCTTCTCAGTTCAGATTGATAGGCAGCTCCCTCGCGGGTGTGATCGCGATTCGTCAGGAGAATGTAATCGACCGGGCCGCTCATTCGCACGAACGTGAGGTCATCCGCCGCCATGAGCGGCGGGTCGATCAGAATTTTATGCTCACCGACCGATAAGAACAGACCATTGAAGTTGAGCTGTTTCTCGTCCGAGAACCAGGACCACTGCCAGATGCCGGGGAGGAGTTGTTTCATGGTTAGCCGAGAGCTAACAGCGCATAGCTGACAGCGAACAGCCGATTACTGACCAGTGATCGCTTTCAGCCGATGCCTTTTCTCATCGCTCGTTACTCGTCACCCATCACTCGTCACTGTTTTTACAGCGCCGCCACCGCGTCTTTGACGGTTTTCGAGACCTTCGCATGAATGGCGGCCTCAATCGGCAGGTCGATGATATCGTCCTCAGGAACCGTAATAAACTTCCGATTGGGACCTTTTGTCAGAGAAATCAGGAACACACTATTGGCCGGCTTCGTCGGGATCACCACCTCCACCGTCGCATCGATCCCTTTGACTAACTCGACGAACTTCCGTTTCCCCGCTTCCATCTCATCCATACTTCTCTTCCTCTCTCCCCATCGGCAGGCCCGACTAGCTTTTTCCGGGGCGGCGGCGTGGCCCGCGCCGAACTTTGCCCGCGAGCGAGCGCCGCCCCTCAATAAAGGATGCAAAAATATAGAGGCGCCGGCACCCGGGGCAAAGGAGAAGGCCA
>CAZZPI010000048.1:0-5631 GCA_964655865.1 uncultured Nitrospiraceae bacterium | reverse complement strand
CCCCAAAAATACCTTATAACAAATTCTGGGGGGCGGGGCCCCGGGTATAAATGCACCCGCAACCCCCCCGCCGCTCCCTTACATCCTATTCGCGCCACCCAACAACTTTTCCACCTCCGCCACAATCACCTCGGCACCCGCCAAATCCATGTTCCCGACCCGCTGCCACCGAATCACGCCATTCTGATCGATCACGTAGACGTTGGGGATAAACTTTCCCCCGCCGTACAGCTTGTCCGTCACCTTGTTCGGATCGAGCAGATACGGATACGTGACCTTGACCGGAAATGCCGAGAGGAACTCCCCGACATCTTGCTTTGAGTTACCAGCGGAATTGACCCCGATTACCGCGACATTCTTCCCTTGGGTAGACTCGTAGACCTTTTGCAAGTTGGTCCCTTGCATGAGGCAAGGTTCACAGATATGGAACAGACCGAGGACGACGACCTTCCCTCTGAGCGAGTCGAGCGACACCGTCTCCCCGGTAATCGACGTAAGCGTAAAGGTCGGCGCCTTCTCTCCGGTCTTGAAGAATCCTGCCGCCAGGGCCGCCTGCCAGACAAACGCTGGAATCAGTAGTATCGCGAGGAACGTCAGAGACCGTTTCATGACCACCCTCCTGCGCATGACAAGCGCGATTCCAAGCTCTGAATCATGAGCTCTGAGTTGAACGGCCAATCCGGAACTCAGCCCTCGACACTCCTAAGCCGGGCTGTATCGTAGCACGCATTTTTTTTCTTGAGCAACCGGGCGCGAGCGCGACTCCTTGCGCGGTAGGCGAAGCCCGTCGGATGGATACTATCTAGGAATGACGACCACGAACGTCGCCTGGCAAGTGACTCAGTGGGAGGACTCGAAAAGACCCAGCTGCAATTCTTCGGCCCGCGTGAACGAGATAGGATAGCGTTCGGTGAAACAGGCGGCGCAGTAATGCTCCGGCGAGCCGGGCGCCGACTTCAGCATGCCGTCGAGACTCAGATACGCGAGGCTGTCGGCCGTGATGTATTTGCGGATTTCCTCGGTCGAGTGGCTCGAGGCGATGAGTTCCTTCTTGGTCGGCGTGTCGATGCCGTAAAAACAGGGCGACACGATGGGCGGAGAGCTGATCCGCATATGCACTTCTTTGGCGCCGGCATGCCGGATCATTTTGACGATCTTGCGGCTGGTCGTTCCTCGGACGAGCGAGTCATCCACGACCACCACACGCTTGCCGCGCATTACTTCCGGCACCGCGTTAAGCTTGACCTTGACGCCGAAGTGGCGGATCGATTGCTCCGGCTCGATGAACGTGCGCCCGACGTAGTGATTCCGAATCAGGCCGGTTTCGAAGGGGATGCCCGCTCCCTCCGCATAGCCGAGCGCCGCGGGCACACCGGAGTCGGGCACGGGAATCACCACGTCGGCCGGCACCCAGGACTCCTGCGCTAACTGGCGACCGAGGGCTTTGCGGGTGGCGTACACGGCGTTTGCCCCGAAAATCCTACTGTCGGGCCGCGAGAAGTACACGTACTCGAAAATGCACATCGCCGGTTTCGTAGGGGGGAAGGGCTTATAGCTCGTCACCCCGCGCTCGTCCAAGACGATCAGTTCGCCCGGCTCGATCTCGCGCATGTACTCACCGTCAAGCAAATCGAACGCGCAGGTTTCCGACGCCACAAGGTAGCCGCCCCGGACTTTGCCAAGACATAACGGTCGCAATCCATAAGGATCGCGCGCGGCTATCAGACCGGTGTCCGTCAGCAACACCACCGAAAAGGCGCCGCGGACCTGGCTGAGCGCGTCGATCACGCGCGCCAGCAGAGTGTCGGCCCGCGAATGCGCAATCAGGTGGATAATGACCTCGCTATCAGACGTCGATTGGAAGATGGCACCGTAGGCTTCGAGCTCGTTCCGCAGAACCTGCGCGTTGATGAGATTCCCGTTGTGCGCCAGCGCAAGGTTCCCGAAGGCGAAGTTCACGATCAGCGGCTGCACGTTCTTGAGATCGCTCCCCCCTGCGGTGGAGTAACGATTGTGGCCGATGGCCATCTGGCCGGTCAGCCGCTTCAACGCCGCTTTCGAGTAGATATCCGCAACCAGTCCTTGCCCCTTCTCCACATGGAAATGCTCACCGTCGCCGGACACGATGCCGGATGCTTCCTGACCACGGTGCTGGAGCGCATACAGGCCGAGATAGGTGAGGTTCGCCGCCTCCTTGTGGCCGTAGACGCCGAAGACGGCGCACTCTTCGTGGAATTTGTCGGGAGTGATCAGTTGCATAAGGCCATAGGCGATTGGCTATGGGCTATAGGCAAAAACTGTTTGACCCATTGCCTATTGCCCATCGCCTAGTGCCCTCTCCAAGCTATTTGCCCAGCGGTCGTACAACACGGCCACGCCTAGGTTCACGTTGCAGCCCGCACCAGACCGAGCGTCCGCGACATCTATAACCAATCGGTCACCACCGACGGTCCCGATTACCTCCGCCGGAACTCCGAATTCGGCCGCTGCCTTCAGCACCGCCTTGCGCTGATCGTCCGGCACCGAGAGGACCACCCGTGATTGACTCTCCCCGAAGAGAAGTGAATCCCGCCTGAGATGAGGAGAGCGTAATTTTACCACACCGCCGATCGATCGGTCCCGGCCGGAGATGCAGCACTCTGCCAAGGCCACGGCCAGCCCTCCGTCCGAGCAATCGTGAGCCGATTGCACCCTGCCCTCCCGAATCAGCGTCAGCACGCAGCCATGCAGCGCCTTCTCCGCCTCCAAGCTCAGATAGGGGGGCGAGCCCTGTTCCCGTGAATGCAATATCTTGAGATACTCCGTCCCTCCCAAGTCGTCTTTCGTGCTCCCAAGGAGGATAATGGCATCGCCCTCCTGTTTAAACCACTGCGTCATCGCGCGCTCGGCCGGCTCGATCAGCCCTACCATGCCGACCATCGGCGTGGGATAGATCGAGAGCTCGTTCGTTTCATTGTAGAAACTGACGTTCCCGCTCACGATCGGAATGGCAAAGTGCTCGCACGCGTCTTTCAGGCCCTCGATCGCCAAGATGAATTGCCACATCACGTCCGGGCGCTCGGGATTGCCGAAGTTCAAGCAATCCGTCAGGCCGATGGGCTCGGCCCCGGAACAGACCAGATTCCGCGCCGCCTCGGCCACCGCGATCTTCGCGCCTTCGTAGGGATGCAGTAAGCAATAGCGTCCGTTGCAGTCCACCGTCATGGCGAGGGCCTTGTTCGTCCCCTTCACACGGATCACCGCCGCATCGGACCCCGGCCGGACCAATGTATTCGTCCGCACCATATGGTCATACTGCTGATACACCCATCGTTTGCTCGCAATGGTGGGCGACTCTACTAAGGCCAGCAACGCAGCATTGGCGTCCTTGATGTCGGGAATCGCATCCACATTGAGCGAGGCGAGGAGCTCTTGATACCCCGGCGGCGCGTTAGGCCGTTCGTAACGAGGGCCGTCATCCGCTAGCGCTTTCGCGGGAATCTCGGCGACGACTTGGCCCTGATCCATCACGCGGAGGATGCCGTCATCGGTCACGCGCCCGACGACCGCGACATCCAAGTCCCACTTGCGACAGATGCGGATGACTTCATCCTCCTTCCCCACCTTGGCCACCATGAGCATGCGCTCCTGGGATTCCGAGAGCATCAGCTCATAAGGCGTCATGCCCGGCTCGCGGCGCGGCACGTTCGTGAGATCGAGCTCCACGCCGGTCCCTGCGCGCGAGGCCATCTCACAGGACGAGCTGGTGAGTCCCGCCGCGCCCATGTCCTGAATGCCGACGAGCAAATCTGCGGCCATGATTTCAAGACAGGCTTCGAGCAGCAGCTTCTCGGTGAAGGGATCGCCGACCTGCACCGTCGGGCGCTTGTGCTCCGACTGATCGTCGAATGAATCCGATGCCATCGTGGCGCCGTGAATGCCGTCGCGACCGGTCTTCGACCCGACATAGATCACGGGGTTGCCCACGCCTGCCGCCTTGCCGCGAAAGATTCTGTCCTGATTCGCGATGCCGAGACAGAACACATTCACCAGTGGGTTCAGCGCATAGATATCATTGAGGACCACTTCGCCTCCGACTGTGGGCACTCCGATGCAATTCCCGTATCCTGCTATGCCAGCCACCACACCCTTAAACAGGTGCCGGTTCTTCGCCTGCTCCAACGACCCGAACCGCAATGAATCGAGCAACGCAATCGGTCTCGCGCCCATCGTGAAAATGTCGCGCAGAATCCCGCCCACACCGGTCGCCGCGCCCTGGTATGGCTCGATGAATGAGGGATGGTTGTGCGACTCCATCTTGAACACCGCGCAGAGCCCATCGCCGATATCCACCGCGCCCGCATTTTCTCCCGGCCCTTGCACAACCCGCGGCCCCGTAGTCGGCAACTTCTTCAAGTGGACGCGAGAACTCTTGTAGGAGCAATGCTCGCTCCACATGACCGAGAACATGCCCAACTCGGTCAGATTCGGCTCCCGTCCGAGGATCTCGACGATCTTCTTGTACTCGTCGTCCGTGAGATTATGCTGCGCGATGAGGTCTTTGGTGACGGGTTGTGCTTGCACTGACATCCTCGAGTGAATTCTCTATCTCACAACTGGTCCAATAGTGTGAAGTACTCGTCTCGCGAAAGGCCAGCCGCGCGTAAATTGTTCTTGATGATGAACACCGGCACTTCGTCCCAATCTGGGATCACAATGGGTCTTGCAACACCAGACTTCACGTACACGAAGTGATCCCCTTCGGTCCTCACCAGCTTGAAGCCCGCTTTCTCGAACACTCTTCGCAGCTTCGCTGCCGGTATCGGAATGATGCGAGGCATCGCTTTAAGCCGACAACGACATCACTTCCGTTGACACAATCCGAGGGGACTTCCAGGCCCCATCGGTCATGCATTGATAACCTGCCTCCTTTAGAATATCTTCTAAGGTTCCCAATTTCTCCGCTTCTTCGACGAACAGACGAACGGCAGTTTTGAGATTTCGTCGGGCTTCATCAACATCCCTGCCGCAACTCGAAACATCCAACTCTGGACAATGCGCCACATAGGTCTTGCCTTCTTGGAAAATGATGGCATCGAACTCAATAGGCTTCACAAGTCGCTCCCTTCAGTGGCATCTCGATCCATCTCGGCGATCTTCTTGTATTCATCGTCGGTTCGGCATCATATCCCGCTGACCGGAACCGGTGATAGAGCGGCAGCGGGAGGCTCTCATCCAACAGAATCTTCAAGAGGCTTGCTCGACCGCTGGAGGCACATGCTCAGCCACATGCGTCGCATAGCCAAGCGCGGTAAGAATCTGCTCCCGCGTGACGGCATAGGCGTCCTGGACCGATTCGATGGTTTCTCCTGCAGCGAGTGCCCCGACTATCGTCGCCACATCGATCCGCGTCCCAGTCAGGCACGGTTTGCCGAACCTGATGTGTGGGTCCATCGAGATGCCTGGAAAGATTTCCATCGCTAGGATCTGCCCTGTTCGGTCATGATCTGATGACACGCATCGGCCAACGGGAAGCCCCTTCCAGCATCGAGTTCGGCGAGCCCGTCGAGAATGCCAGCCTCCTCCTCATCGGTCAGCGGTTCCGATTGATCAATCGACTCGCCCATCTCTATAACCCGCTCACGAACAATA
>CAZZPI010000047.1:9647-9865 GCA_964655865.1 uncultured Nitrospiraceae bacterium | reverse complement strand
GATGAGCGCATGGAAGGGCTTGATCATGAAATCCGAGGCTCCGGCCTCATAGCTCCGCGCGATCGACTCCGTATCATCGTGGCCGGTCACCATGAGGATGGGAACCTGGACCCCGCCGGGCAGTTTACGCAAGGCCGCGCAGGTCTCGATGCCGCTCATCCCCGGCATGTCGACGTCCATGAGCACGATGTGCGGGCGCGCGCTACGAAAGACCTCCT
>CAZZPI010000047.1:0-9637 GCA_964655865.1 uncultured Nitrospiraceae bacterium | reverse complement strand
TGCTGGCCGTCGGCGGCCTCTTCGACCCGGAGGCCGAGGGACTCCAATCCCTCGCGGACCATGAGCCTGGCGAATGGGTCGTCGTCGACGACTAACACAACAGGCTGAGTCTGAGCTTGCTCGTTGGGCATGATTGACCCCGAGACTGCTTATCCGTTCCCTCAGTGGACCGCGCGGATGGGCGGTGGAACCCATGAACGGCACACGGCGGTCAGAGACGTAGCGTATTGGAGAAAAGCGGATCGAACAAGGAAAAAGGGGAAACGCGTCTACAACAGCCCAACCGCTTACCGAGATCTTGGTCAAGCGCTCGTAGGGCATGAGCATTAGGTGCAGCGCCGCCTCGCACCTCTACGGGGGAAGGTCTCTTTTCATGATTTTGTTGCCACCCGTGACGGCTTCTATACACTTGAGCAAGGCTTCACTTCGAGTCGGGTCAAGAGGGAGAGGATCGTCGTGATCACACCCGTGGTTCCCACGAAAGTCGTCGCAAAAAAAGCGGTGCCCTCCTCGGAAAATGTACCGAACAAGGCTGCGGCTTTCTCAAAGGACGTGCTCGCGATCGCTGTCGGGGCGGTGTGCTGCCTCGTGGTCGTTGCCTTCGCCGTCTCCTCCTACCAGGAACGACCGACGACCCCGGAGAAGTTGCTGGGCATTTGGAGCACGACGGCGTCTGGATATGAAAGTCGACATCTCGTGTTTGTGAAGACCGGTGTCGCCTTCGGGACGGGGGAGGACTCGCCGGATGGCAATCTCATCAGGCAGATCGACGTCACCCCGGAAGGGCCACGCACCCGCTACAGAATCGTCTACCGGGGCGAAGGACGAGGGCAAAGTATGCTCTCCTTCTACTATGATGAGCGCGAGCATGTGATCACCTTCCTGAACCAGCCCCATCTCAAGTGGACCAGGATCAAGCAGGTATCATGAAACCGACGCACAAGCGCCGACAGCTCTTCGTCCACCCCGTGCAGTATCAGTTTCTGGCCACCACGCTCATCTATTTTGCCCTCATGCTGTTGGTGATCTATGCCGTCGTCTTCTGGCCCCTCATGCAGGACCTGGATGATCCCGCATTGTCTTGGGAGGAGCGGGCCCGAGTCGCGGAACAGTTTCTCTCGGCGAGCAGTCGCGTCTGGCCCTGGATCGGGCTGGCGTTCTTGGTGGTCCTGCTCCATTCGATTTACTTCATGCATCGGATCGCCGGCCCGTTGTACCGGCTGAAGAGTGTCTTCGGCGAGATCGGAGAGGGACAGCTCTCCGTCAGGGCGAAGCTCCGGTCCCGCGATTATCTGCATCGCGAAGCGGACAGCTTGAACGGCATGTTGGCGGTCATCGAAGGCCGCATTCGCAAGCTGAACGACCACTGCGCGGCGATGAATGCCGCCTATGACGGACTTCGTGCCTCGCTGCAACAGAGCAAAGGCTCGGAGGTCGTGAAATCGCTGCAGGTGCTGGAAGCCGAAATCAGGCAATTCAAGACACAGCTCGGCGAGTTCAGGACGGCCGGGAAGGACGAGACCAACAAAGCCGGCGGCACCCTTTCATTGCCGGGCCTCTCGGATGCGCCGGCTTCGGGTGTTGCGCACAGCTAGGTGTTCCAGATTATGCACTGCTCTCTGCGATCTCACTCGCCGCAGCAGGAATTCGTCGCGAGCCCGGAGATTGATCAGGACCGGGACTGTGACGGGTTCACGTTGATCGAGCTGATCCTCGCGGTCGGGATCGTCGCGCTCCTGTCGCTGCTCGCGGTCCCGCAGTTCTTGGGCTTCATCGACAAGGCGAAAGTCGCCCGAGCGGTCGCTGAAATCCATGCTCTAGCCAAGGCCATCGATGGGTACAGGGATCTCTCTTCCGACTATCCGACTGAAGGTTTGAAGAATACTCTGGACGAGATGGGCCTGGGGGGTCGGCTCGACCCTTGGGGCAATCCATACGTGTACCTGCGGATCAGTTGCGGCGCGGCCGCCTGCTTCGGTGGAGGCGGCGGAGGAGCCAGTCTGCAGAACGGAGATGATCAGGTCATAGTCGCTCATAAGCACCCATCTTCGCTCGGCTATGTCGTTGCAACCTCCTTACGAGCACTCCTACAGGTCGCAGATCTTCCGTCTGCCTATGCCCAAGGGGCGGGAGGTGCAGGCGGGGCCGGTGGCGCTGGGGGGGCCGGGGGGGCGGGGGGTGGGGGGGGGGGGGGGGGGGGCGGGCCAGGGCATGCAAGGAAAGATCATTTCCTTGTGCCGATCAATTCCGATTACGACCTCTACAGCGAGGGCAAGGACGGCAACAGTGCCCCTCCTCTTGGTGCCGCACAGAGCCTCGATGATGTCGTTCGTGCGAATGACGGCGGGTATGTCGGATTGGCTGCCAACTTCTGATTGCGAACCAGCCTATGAGCTTGCATTTCGAGTCGGCCCTCTTTCGCGGCCGCGTTGCGCGCCGTGTCTTTCTCTTGTTTCTTGTCTGCGCCGTCGTTCCCACCTCCTTGTTGGGGTGGCTGTCCTACCACCAAGTCACCGACGAGTTAACACAGCAAGTCTCCGGCCGGCTCCGCCAGGAGAGCAAGGCCTTCGGCATGTCTTTGTACGACCGGTTGTTGGCCCTTCAGAGTCAGCTCGACACAATCGCTCGGCGCCTTCCAGAAGGCGATAGGCCTTCGCAGGCTGCGGCTCTCGTGACGCTCGCAGAAGGCTACAGGCGTCAATTCCGTCAGCTCACCATCATTGCAACTCCGGGTCTCGGTGAGAATCCCTCCAATCCTCCCGCGACTGAGCTGCCTTTCACGGAGGCGCAGCTCAGACATCTGCGGGCGGGGAAGACCGTTCTGCTCACGGCCTCGACCAGTGGGCAACGGGTACATTTCTCCATGGCGCGGGCGGTCGACCCCGATCACCCAACCGCCGGCGTGCTCGTCGGTTACGTCAACGAGCAGTATCTGGGGGAAGTGCTCAGTCGAGACATCCTGCCCGCCGGCACGGAACTCCATCTGTTGGACGCACAACGCAAGCTTCTCTATACGACGATGTCGGACGGCGAAACGCTGCCCACCCTTCCGGCCATCGATACGTCCACGACAACGACCGCGTCGTTTCGCTGGCAATCCGGCAGAACCGACTACTTGGCGGGCTCGTGGAAGTTGCCGATCCGCTTCGCCTTCGCGTCCGATGCGTGGACGGTCGTGCTGAGCGAGTCGAGCCTATCGGCCTTTGCTCCCCTCGATCGGTTCACCCAAACCTTTCTGTTGGTGCTCGGTGCCTCGCTCGGGGCCGTGGCTCTCTTGAGCACGCGCCAGATCCGGCGCAGCTTGCAACCGCTCGAGCGGTTGCGGGAAGGCACCGATCGAATCGCCAAACGGGACTTCGTGACGCGCGTCGAGATCTCGAGCGGCGACGAGTTCGAAGACCTCGCGACCTCGTTCAACGGCATGGCCGAGCGACTGGGCCGGCAGTTTCAGTTGCTGGACTCGATGGCGGCGATCACTCGCGCGATTCTCTCGGCCTTCGACACCAATGGGATCGTCGAGGTCCTGCACGCTCGGGTGCGGGACATTCTTTCCTGTGACGGCATCGGCGTGCTCATCGTCGATCCCGACCACACAGGCTTCGCACGGCTGTCGAACCAGGTATTTGCCGACGTCGGCGCGGCGAAACACCATGACATCGACCTCAAAGAGGAGGATCTGAAGAGGCTAAAAGCCCATCCTCACCACCTCCTGCTGACGGGTCGTGAGATCCCTCGCTTCTTGGAGCCGCTGTCTCGCAAGGAAATCGATCGAGTGCTGGTGCTCCCGATCATGCTGCAGCAGTCGGTCACCGGCGTCATCGCGCTCGCCTACCGGCGTGGCGCAGCCCCCTCCGAGGACGACATCAACCACGCGCGTCAGTTGGCGGACCAAGTCGGCGTGTCGCTCGCGAACTCCCGCGAGATGGCCCAGCGGTTCCGGGCCGAAATCGAATTGGGACGGGCGGTTGACGCCAAGGATGCGGCGGAGAAACAGGCCGGCGCGCTCGAGCAGGCGAATCGTTCACTCCAAGACAAGGAGGAACGGTTGCGCCATCAACAGGCGGCGGTCCTCACCCTTATCAAAGATCGCATGGTCTATGGAGGGTCCGTCGAAGAGGCGCTCAAGCAGATCACAGAAGTCGCAGCCGACACCCTCGCCATCGAGCGGACAAGCGTGTGGCTATTCGCAGATGACAGAACCTCGATGCGTTGCTTGGATCTGTTCGAGCGGAGTCGGTGTCGACATTCAGCCGGGACTCGGCTCGATGTCAGGTTGTTCCCCCGCTACTTCGAGGAGCTAAACCGGGAACGGGTCATCGCCGCCGGACTGGCCCAACAAGATCCTCGCACCGGCGAGTTTACGACCGACTACCTGGGGCCGTCTAACATTTCATCCGTGCTGGATGCGCCGATCATTTCACAAGGCACCCTCGTCGGCGTCGTGCGCAACGAGCAGGTCGGCGCGCCTCGGGAGTGGGAGCACGAGGACGAGCGGTTCGTCCAGGCCGTGGCCAACCTGGTGTCGTTGGTCTTGGAGGCGGCCCGACGGCGAGCGGCCGAAGAGGCGTTGAAGAAAGCCAAAGCAGTCGCGGAAGAGGCCACACAAGCCAAAGCGTCGTTCTTGGCCAACATGAGCCATGAGATTCGCACCCCGATGAACGGGGTGATCGGCATGACCGACATTCTGTTCCGGACCCCACTCACCGCCACGCAACGGCATTATGTTGAGACCATCCGCAATTCAGGCGAGACACTCCTCACCTTGATCAATGACATCCTGGACTTCTCGAAGATCGAAGCCGGGAGGCTGGAGCTACATCCGACCGATATCGATCTCAGGACTCTCGTGGAAAACGCGGTGGAGCAACTCGCCGAGCGGGCCCAGCGCAAGGGCCTCCGCCTCCTCTGCTGGTTTGATCCCGAGGTTCCCTCGGCTCTCCAAGGCGACGCCGTTCGTATCAAGCAGGTCCTGACGAATCTCGTCGGGAATGCCATCAAGTTCACGCAGCGGGGCGACATCGTGGCGCGTGTCACGCTCGACGGTGCCGGGGCGTCCGAAAACGGGGCCGTCCCGATCTCGTTGCGCGTGTCCGACACAGGCTCGGGGATTTCTCAAGAAGGGCAGGCGAAGCTCTTCCAATCGTTCTCGCAAGTCGACAATTCCTCCACCCGGGTCCATGGGGGGACGGGCCTTGGATTGGCCATCTGCAAGCAACTGAGCGAGCTCATGGGTGGCGCGATCGGGGTCGAGAGCGAGCTGGGCCAAGGCAGCACCTTCTGGGTAAAACTCAGCTTGCCGACGCAAATCGCTGGCTCAGCGGTGGACTCAGCCTCGCAGGGCCGTCTCAAGGGCGTACGGGTCTGCGGCGTGGTCGCCGATCCCGGCACTCGCCGGTTGGTCGAGCGTTATCTGGGGAGTTGGGGAGTCGTCCCAACGATCGCGTCCAGCGGCACGGAGGCCTTGACCGTCCTGATGGATGCGGTCGCGTCCGGCGATGCTCCGGTGATCGTGTTGGTCGACGAGACGGTGCCCGACATGGAGCAAGCCGAGCTCCTGGAAGCCATCAGGACGGACGCGTGCTTCACGAAGCTGCCGGTGCTTCGGCTGGCCTCCTTCATCCATCGCGTCGAAACGGAGCAAGACGCCAGGTTCGGCGCCATCCCCTTCGTCACCAAGCCGATCCGCTACGATACCTTGCGCGAGACGCTCGTCGGTCTTCTGGAAGTGCCGCAGTCGGGCCGCATTTCCTCGGCCGAAACCGCCCGCTCCCGAGCCGGCGAAGCGGGTCCTCAGCTGTCGGGGCGAGTCCTTCTGGCGGAGGACAATCCCGTCAACCAGGAGGTCGCGGTCCTCATGCTGGAATCGCTGGGCTGCACCGTCGAGGTCGTGCGGACGGGGCGGGAAGTGGTCGAGGCCTCGCAGAGAGCTGGCTACGACGTCATCCTCATGGACTGTCAGATGCCGGAGATGGACGGCTTTTCGGCCACACGGCTGATTCGCGAACGCGAAAAGCCGCGTTCGCGCGAGCGCGTTCCGATCATCGCCCTGACCGCCCATGCGTCGCTTGGCGATCGGGAGCAATGTCTAGCGGCCGGCATGGACGACTACTTCACCAAACCGTTCACGCAGGAGAAGCTGCGAGAAGTCCTCGGGCGCTGGTTGAAGGAACGGCCGGCGACCGATCGCACAGCTCCCCCATCTCCGCATGCAGCCGTGCACTCTTCCAAAGCCCCGGTGCCGGCGGCGCCCGTGAGCGCCGACGCGGCGGTACCGGAGGCCGTGGCCACCGCGATCAATCGAAAAGCCTGGGATGCCATCACGATGCTTCAACGGCCGGGGCAGCCTGATGCTCTCGCAAAGATTCTTTCTCTTTACCTGTCCGACTCCCACCAACTGGTCGACAAGCTCAGAAAGGCCGTGCAGGACCGCGAGGCGAAACTCGTGAACGAAGCCGCTCACAGTCTCAAATCCCGCAGCGCGGCCCTCGGCGCGGTGTCGCTCGCGGACCTCTGCAAGCAGCTCGAACGGCTCGGCCGTACGGGCGATTTGACCGAGGCGCCTGGGCTGATCAAACAACTGGAGTCCGAGTTTGCCGAGGCCTGCGCCGTCTTCTCGGATGAGCTCCAGAAGCGAGCTGCGTAATGGGCGATCACGGGCGAGCCAATCCGCTGGCGTTGGTCGTCGATGACGACCCCACTTTCCGGGCGCTGTCCCGGCTGGCGCTGGAGCAATTCGACCTTCGCGTCGAGGAAGCGGGGAACGGCCGGGAGGGCGTTGCGCTGGCCCAGCGGCTTCAGCCCGACATCGTCATCCTCGACCTTCAGATGCCCGAATTGGACGGTTTCGCGGCCTGCGCGGCCCTGCGTCGTCTTCCCAGCGCCGAGCGTCTGCCCATTTTGATCATGACCGGCCTGGATGACGTGGAGGCGATCGCGCGCGCGTACGACGTGGGCGCGACGGATTTCATCACGAAACCTTGCAACGGCCTGGTGCTGGGGCAGCGGGTCCGGTATATGTTGCGGGCCAGCGACACGCTCGAAGCCTTGCGGCGGAGCGAGACCAGATTGGCGCAAGCCCAGCGCATCGCGCACCTCGGCGGGTGGGAGTGGAACCTGCTCGCGGGGCGTCTCGAGCTCTCCGCCGAGACCTCCAGAATCCTCGGTGTCGAGGCGGGCAAGTTCGAGGCACGCGCGCGGACTACTTGGCCTTCGTCCATCCGGACGAGCGGGAATGGGTGGCGGGGGTGATCGACGACGCCATCGGAGACCGCGCTGGGTTCGACCTGGATCATCGCATCGTGCGGCCGGACGGGAGCGAACGGATCGTGCACGCGCAAGGCGAGGTCTCGTGCGATCAGCAGGGAACCGCGGTGCGGATGGCGGGCACGCTCCAAGACGTCACCGAACAACGGCAGGCCGAGACCAAGATCTACTTCTTGGCGAACTATGACAGCCTCACGCATCTGCCCAATCGGCAGCTCTTCCAACACCGAGTCGCGGAGGCTTTGCTCATCGCCAAGGAGAAACGCGCGATCGGCGCGGTCCTGCTCATCAATCTCGATCGGTTCCAACGGGTCAACGACACGTTCGGCCATCGGATGGGCGATGGCTTGCTCCAGAAGATCGCCGAGCGCCTCACCATGTGCGTGAAAACAGACGACGGCCTCGCCCAGTACGTCAGCGCCGACAATGTGATGCTGTCCCGGTTCGGCAATGACCAATTTGCCGTGCTGCTCACGAACCTGGCCACGGTGCAAGATTCGGCCAAGGCGGCGCGACGGCTTTTGGACCTCCTGGGTGACCCCTATGTCGTTGCCGACCAACACTTGGTCGTCACGGCGAGCGTCGGGATCAGAGTGTTGGTCTCGGACGGCGAAAACGTCGACACCTTGCTTCGCAACGCGGACGCGGCCATGCATGCGGCCAAGGAGGAAGGACGCAATACGTATCAGTTCTATCGTGCCTCGATGAATCGCGCCTTGGCCGAGCGGATGACCCTTGAAGCACAGCTCCGCCAAGCGCTTGAACGCAACGAGTTCCTCTTGCACTACCAGCCGGTCGCCGGGGTGCTCCTCCGGGACATGATCGGAGTGGAAGCCCTGATCCGTTGGCGTCATCCGGAGCGAGGCCTGATCCCCCCAGCGGAATTCATCCCGGTGGCGGAGGAGGAGGAATTGATCGTCGCGATCGGCGAATGGGTCCTGCGCACCGCCTGTGCCCAGCAACGGGAGTGGCGGAAGGCAGGATTGCCGGCGGTGCGGGTCGCCGTCAACGTCTCAAGCCTCCAATTTCGGCAAGCCGATCTGGCTCGGAAGATCACCGCGATCATCTATGAAACCAAAGCCGATCCCAAGCATCTCGAACTCGAGCTGACCGAAACGATGCTCATGAACGACTCGCAACGCAGGGCCGTCATGCTGCGACAACTGAAGGAACTCGGGGTTCGACTCGCGCTCGACGATTTTGGGACGGGCTATTCGTCCTTGGCCTACCTCAGAAAGTTTCCCATCGACACCCTCAAGATCGATCGCGCCTTCAGCAAGGACATCAAGCCGGGATCGGAGGAAGCGACGATTACGGGCGCCATCATCGCCCTCGGTCGCGCACTGAAACTGCGCGTGCTTGCCGAAGGGGTCGAAACGGAAGCCCAGCTGGCCTTCCTCCGTACAAGAGGGTGCGACGAATTTCAGGGGTACCTGTTCAGCCGTCCGGTCCCAGCGGACGACGTGCCGAACCTAATCCGGACGTCCCCACCGCTCTCCTTGGCCAAGGGGGCCTAACCAGCCTCATTGCACCCATCACACGGCCCCTCTCTTCTCAAGCTGGGCATCGAATCAACCGATAACGGCCATGGGCCAAGCGCTTCTACCGGCCCGCCCGACTCCGATACATCGAGACTCTCTCTGTAGGATTCTCGACTGTTCGCGGCCACAGCGTTGAGAACGCTTACATGACGACCTCGACCACGTCCCGGCAATCTCCCACGGCGCTCGTCGTGGACGATGATCCGCTCATCCGGGCGCTTACGCGCGCCGCGCTCGAGCAGGTGGGGATCACCGTCCACGAGGCCGACGACGGCCTGAAGGCGACGGCCGCCTTCAGGGAAGTGAAACCGGACATCGTGTTGCTCGACGTGATCATGCCGGTGATGGATGGCTTCGCCGCTTGCACCGAGCTCCGCAAGTCTCCGGGGGGAGAACATCTGCCCATCATGATGGTCACCGCGCTCGATGACGATGCGTCGATCACCAACGCCTATGACGTGGGTGCGACAGATTTCATCACGAAACCGATCAACCCCATCATTCTGGGGCAGCGTGTGCGCTTCTTGTTGCGCGCGAGTCACGTCCTGCAGGAGCTGGCGGCCACGCGCGACGCGGCCCTGGAGGCGGTGCGGCTCAAGTCCGAGTTCTTGGCCACCATGAGTCATGAAATCCGGACGCCGATGAACGGGGTCATCGGGATGACCGACCTGCTTCTGGACACCGCGCTCGATGCGGAGCAGCGGGACTATGTGGAGACCATCCGCAGCTCGGGGGACGCGCTCCTCGCCATCATCAACGACATCCTCGATTTCTCGAAAATCGAGGCGGGGAAGATCCGGTTGGAGACTCTTGCCTTCGACCTTCGCGTCGCG
>CAZZPI010000046.1:7048-9984 GCA_964655865.1 uncultured Nitrospiraceae bacterium | reverse complement strand
CCTGCACTTGGTAGGTCTTCACGCAAGCCGAGGGATTGTTCTCGCAGGCCCCGGTCTTCACGTTATATTCCCATCCATGCCATGGGCAGGTCACGATGTCTTCGGACAGCTCTCCCTCGCCCAACGGCCCCCCTCGATGGAGACAGGTGTTGTCGATGGCGAAGAAGGTGCCGCCGACGTTGAAAATGGCGATCGCTTGTCCGTTCACGTCCGCGACGACGCCCATCCCAGGCTTCACATCTGCCGTCGTGGTTGCTTTGATGAACTCTGCCATAGATGCTCCTCAATTTAGGCGATGATGGCTCCCCGATCACCAGGGCTATCCGCTCAGCGGCCTCTTGATTTTCTTGAGTAGGCTTTCGATGGAAGGCGCCGCCTCGCCCGCCCCGGAGCCGCCCAACCGTTCCATGACCTTGGCGGCGATGTCCCGGAAGGCCTTCGCTTGTGCAGAATCAGGTTGCGCGATGACGCTGGGCCGACCCGTGTCGCCTCCGCTCCGGATGGCCGGATCGATGGGGATCCGTCCCAGAAACGGCACCCCCAATTTTTCCGCCGCCCGCTCGCCGCCGCCGTAAGAAAAGATTTCCGTCCGCTCCCCGCAGTGACCGCACACGAAATAGCTCATGTTCTCGATGATGCCCAGCAGCGGCACGTTGACCTTCTGGAACATCATCATCCCTTTGCGCACGTCATGTAGCGCCACCTCTTGCGGCGTCGTCACCGTGATTGCGCCGGCCAGGGGCACCAACTGCGACAACGTGAGCTGGGCGTCACCCGTTCCGGGCGGCAAGTCGATCAACAGATAGTCGAGTTCTCCCCACAACACGTCCCGGAACAGTTGCTGGATGGCGGTATGGACCATCGGCCCTCGCCACACGACCGCCGTCTCTTCCGGCACGAAAAACCCCATGGAGATCAGTTTGACGCCGTGGCTCTCTGCGGGCGCAATTTTTCCGTCCTTCTGCTCGGGTAATTTCTCCGCCTTAAGCATCATGGGAATATTGGGGCCGTAGATGTCGGCATCCAGGAGACCGACTCGTGCCCCGGCAAGCCGGAGCGCGACTGCGAGATTAACGGCAACCGTGGATTTGCCGACACCGCCCTTGCCGCTGCTGACGGCCATGACATGTTTGACTCCCGGGATCAGAGTATCTTTTCCGGCCGAGCCGGGTTGGGAAGACTCGTGATGCTGCGCGTCAGCCATCGAAACAATCTCCTCTTCTACACACGCTTGATCAACCTCATGTCATCTTATGCGATCTCTCGGGGCAAAAGAAATGGGGCAGAAGACGCAGCCGCTGGATAGGGCTGACGGTTCGAGACCGAGCGACAACCTCATGTCCGAGCAGAGGCCACTGGCCTTGTGAGCGATGTGCGGTTTGATTTTCAAGCGTTTTCACGAAGTGTATACTGAGATATCCACATGCAAGGGGCGTTCAGCGGGAGGTTGACCGTGGAGCAGACGTCATTGGAGTCGCAGATCCGTCGCTTCGGCACCGAGCTGGCACGCCTGTCCGCCGGCCTTTCCCCTTCGATCTTCGAGACCCGCTGGTGGTCTCAAGGCGTGATCAACCTGGCGATGAAGGATCCGGCGTTCAAGGCCCAACTGTTCCGGTTCATCGACGTGCTGGCCTCAATCGAAGACAACGAGCGAGTGGTGCGTCTGGCCGAGGAATATTTCGGCGACCTGAGTCGGCAGATCTTCGGGCTTCAATGGGGACTCAAGGCCGTGACGGCCACGAATCTGGGGGCCCGGCTGACCGGCAAATCCATCCGGTATCAAGTCGAGCAAATGGCACGGAGCTTCATCGCCGGCTCCTCGATCGACGACGCGATGCCCGTGTTGGCTCGCCTGTGGAAGGAGGGGCGCGCCTGGTCGGTCGATCTCCTGGGCGAGGCGACGGTCAGCGATCGGGAGGCGGATCTCTACCGGGACCACTGTCTCGATGCGTTGAACCAATTGGCGCAAGCCGTGCCGTCCTGGCCGGCGATGCCCCGGTTGGAGCGGGATCACCTCGGCGTGCTCCCTCGCATCCAGCTCTCGATCAAGATCTCCGCCCTATCGCCGCGCCTCGACCCGATCGACCCCGAGGGCAGCTACGAGTCGGTTGCCGAGCGGCTCCGCCCCCTACTCAACGTGGCCTGCGGCATCCCCGCGTCGATCATCTTCGACATGGAGCAGGCAGAAACCAAGGACCTGATTCTCACCATTTTCCGGCGGCTGCTTTCGGAAGAGCCCTTCCGTCAGTTCCCATACGCAGGCGTCGCGCTTCAGGCCTATCACCGGCGTACCGCGGAGGACATCGAGCAATTGTTGCAGTGGGTCAAGCATCGGGACATGCCCATCACCATCCGATTGGTGAAAGGGGCCTACTGGGATTCAGACACAATCCGCTACCGACAGCGGGGATGGCCGGGACCGCTCTTTGAACAGAAACCGGAGACCGACGCCAACTACGAGCGGCTGACCCGCCTGCTGCTGGAGCACGCGGGGATGATCAGGGCGGCGTTCGGCACGCATAACCTGCGGAGCCTCGCCCACGTCGAGGCGGTGGCCGAGTCGCTCCGCTTGTCGCCGGAGCAGTGGGAATACCAAATGATCTTCGGCATGGCTGAGCCGTTTCAGGCGGCCCTGACCAAATTCGGCCGGCGGCTTCGTCTCTACACCCCGGTCGGTGAGCTGCTTCCCGGCATGGCGTACCTCGTGCGGCGCCTCCTGGAGAACACATCCAACGAATCCTTTCTCCGAAAGGAATACGTCGAATCCCAACCCCTGAGCGCGCTGCTGGCCGCGCCGGTGGGCACCCCGATGCCCGGGGACGGTGCCGGCACTCGTTCTGCGGCTTCGAAGATGGAGGAGGTTCCGGTCTTTCAGAATGAGCCGCACACGGATTTCTCGGAGTTGCGCCGCCGCGCCGAGTTCGCTGAGACGCTTG
>CAZZPI010000046.1:0-7038 GCA_964655865.1 uncultured Nitrospiraceae bacterium | reverse complement strand
AGTACGAAACAATCCGTGGGCCAGGCGTTTCCACCCCTTGCCTGCGGAAGCCTCGTTCCGACAGGCGACGAGCTCGCCTCTCGGAATCCGAGTCAGCCGGATGAGGTCATCGGCCGACTGGTCGGCTATCGAGCCTCGGACATCGTTCCGGCGCGCTTGTTGGGAGCCCTATCCAAATCCTGGTTGGACTGGAAGAGCGCCCCGGCGATGGCCCGTGCCGCGGTCTTGCGTCGGGCCGCGCACCTGATGCGGCAACGCCGCTTCGAATTGGCTTCGTGGGAGATTCTTGAAACCGGCAAGCCTTGGCGCGAGGCCGACGCCGACGTGGCCGAGGCGATCGATTTCCTGGAGTTCTATGCCGCAGAGGCGGAACGATTGGACCGGCCTCTTCGATTGGGACACTATCCGGGTGAGCTGAATCAGCGGCTGTATGGGCCACGGGGGATCACGGCAGTCATCGCTCCCTGGAATTTCCCCTTGGCGATTCCCACCGGCATGGTGTCCGCGGCCTTGGTCTCGGGCAACCCCGTCTGCTTCAAACCGTCTGAACGCTCGCCGGTCATGGGCTGGTTCCTCACGCAGATCCTATTGGAAGCGGGCGTGCCGGACGGGGTCCTGCACTTCCTGCCCGGCGGTCCTGACGTGGGCCGCGCTTTAGTGGAGATGCCCGAAGTGGCGACCATCGCCTTCACCGGATCGAAGGATGCCGGGCTGTGGATTTTGGAACATGCCAGCCGCGTCCAGCCCGGCCAAGCCATGGTGAAACGGGTGATCGCGGAGATGGGCGGCAAAAACGCCGTCATCGTCGATGACACCGCGGATTTGGATGAAGCCGTCCTCGGGGTCGTCCAGTCCTTCACCGGATACAGCGGCCAGAAGTGCTCGGCCTGTTCGCGCGTGATCGTGGACGAGGCAGTGTACGGCGTGTTTGTGCGGCGGCTCGCGGAAGCGGTGATGAGCTTGCGACTCGGTTCGGCGGAAGACCCGGCGACGCAAGTGGGTCCGGTGATCGACGAACGCGCCCGCGCTCGGCTACGAAATTATCTCGAGATCGGCAAGCAGGAAGGGCGTGTATTCGTCGCGCGGCGAGAGGACAAGCCGGGCTACATGGTCGGGCCGGCGGTATTTGTCGATATCGCGCCGCATCATCGGATCGCGCTCGAGGAAATCTTCGGGCCTGTCTTGGCGATCCTGCGCGCGAAGACCTTCGACGAAGCACTCGGGATCGCGAACGCTTCCGCCTACGCGCTGACGGGCGGCCTCTACTCCCGCAGCCCTGCGAACATCGCCAAGGCGCAACAGGGGTTCGACGTGGGGAATTTGTATATCAATCGGCCGATCACCGGCGCGTTGGTCGGCCGCCAACCGTTCGGCGGGCACCGCATGTCAGGGGTTGGAACGAAGGCCGGTGGAAGCGACTACCTGACGCAGTTCATGGTCTCCCGCGTCGTCAGCGAAAACACCCTGCGTCGGGGCTTCGCTCCGACTGAGTGAAGCCGACGGCGGCTTGACGTCGAAGCTTTCCAGCTCCTCGGTAATCTCCGTGACGATACCCCGCTCCGTTCGCAGCGGCGGCAGCTCCTGCCGCTCGGTATACTTCGCCAGACCGACTCCGCGCACGAACCACGCCGTCATCACATCTTCGCCTTGCGCGATGCGTTGCCCGCGAGAGAGCTCGATCCGCAACGTCATGCGCGCCTCGACCTTGACCGCATCCTGGTAGGTGCCCGCCGGCACCGTCACCGCTTCGCGCGCCAAGACGGACACGGTCCCCATGGCGTCGACCCGCTCATTGACGCCGTCCCCATCGAGGTCCGTGCCGAAATCCGCATTCTTTCGGTCGAACTGCTGGAAGCTCTCGCCGACTCTCATCGGGAATCGAATGATTTGGTAGGGCACCAGTTGCTGCTCGAGCGGGGTGCCGGGCGCCGAACCGTAATAGACAATGCCGGCCGCATCACGACGGTAGAAGCTGTCGGACGGGCCGTGGTTGCCGGCATTCGTGTCGTGGAAGACCGTGACGGACACGCCTTTCAGGGACCGCATCCCGGTGACGGTGGACTCGTTGACGAAGAGTTTGTTCTTGATAGTCTGCAAGGGACCCTCGGCAAGCTCGCCTCGATACTGCCATCGGTTTCCTTGGCGATCCGGGAAGTACTCCTGCGAGTGGGCAATGACGGTTCCATCTTCGGTCGCCGAAAGCCCTTGTTCCGTAGCCCAGACCGGACTGATGAATAGAGCCAACCCCGCCACGAGGAGGATGTGCGAGCTATACACTTGGGATCTCATAGTATGCACGCGCAACGTAACATACCTCTTCTCCAGCCAGCAAGGGCGCAGGAGTCCCCACTGCTTGCACCCCGGGGGTCCCCCTTTCATAATGCGCCTGCTCGGTACCTAATCAGGAGTATTGACCTCAGATGTCTGCGTCCTCCGGCGTCGTGTTGGTTACCGGTGGCTCCCGTGGGATCGGCCGAGCCATCTGTCGGGCTTTTGGGCAGAGCGGCTACGAGGTCGCCGTACACTATCGTGAGCGTAAGGGGGACGCCGAATCGACTCAGGCGTCCATCGTTGCCGCCGGTGGCACGGGCGATGTCTTTCAGGCTGACATCCGGGACGCGGTTCAGGTGCGGCAGGTGGTTGACGCGGTGGTCCGCCGCTTTGGGCGGCTCGATGTGCTGATCTGCAATGCGGGGATCGGATCGAGTCAGTTAGTGATTCGGCAACCATTGGACCTGTGGACGGACGTGATCGGCACCAACCTCACCGGAACGTTTCATTGCATGCAGGCCGCCGGCCGCCAGATGGTGAAGCAAGGAGGAGGATCGATTCTCGTCGTCAGCTCCTACGCTGCATTTCATGGCGCCTCAGGACAGGCCGCCTACGCGGCAGCCAAAGCAGGGTTGTTGGGACTGGTCCGAAGCGCAGCAAGGGAGTGGGGCTCGACCAACATCAGGGTTAACCTGCTCCTGCCGGGCTGGCAGCAGACCGAATTGGCTGGTGACACGATCCCAACAGGAGATGCCTTGCACGATCACTGCTTAGGCCGGACGCCAAGCTTGGACGAGGTCGCCAAGACGGCACTCTATCTTGCAGGATGCCGCGACGTTTCGGGACAGGTGTGGAATTGCGATAGCCGGATTTTGTAGCGAATAGCTAACGGCTAGTGCTGTTCCAACTTGATGCGCCAATATCACTATCGCCCCCTCACCCTTCCCTCTCCCCCTGCCAGGGGGAGAGGATTGAGGTGAGGGGGCGAGTTCTTTGCCATAAATAGTTGGAACGGCACTAGCAGCCAACAGCAAGTAGCTTAGAGTAGGCTTGCGAGCGTTTAGCGGTCAGCTACAGGCTGTTCGGGTTTCGCTTGTGAGGCTACTCGCTATTCGCTATTAGCTGTCAGCTATGATTCACGGTTGCTTCATCACAGGAACGGATACGGGTGTCGGCAAGACGGTGGTGACCGCTGCGCTCGTCCGTCATTGTGTAAAGGCTGGAGTCCGCATCGGGGTGATGAAACCGGTCGAGACTGGAGTCGCCTCTGATGCTGAAGTCTCCGACGCACACCGGTTGGTCGCCGCGGCCTCGTTCACTGGAGCACCGGAGCTGGTGAACCCCTACCGCTTTCGCCTTCCGTTGGCGCCGTTGGCGGCGGCGCAAGCAGAAGGACGGGCCATCGACCTAGTCGTAATTGTTCGCGCCTTTGATAAGCTGGCCAAGCAATGTGGCTTCCTCTTCGTTGAAGGCGTCGGAGGAGTCAGAGTCCCCCTTGGGCCGAAGACTGACGTGCTGGACCTGATCGAGGCCCTTCGATTACCGGTGCTCGTGGTCGGTCGTGCGGCCTTGGGTGGGATCAATCATGCACTTCTTACCCTTGAAGCCCTGCGCGCGCGCGGCTTGCGCATCCATGCGATCATTCTCAATCAACCGGTAGCGCCTGCCTCCTCGCCGCATGCATCACAAGAGGCGACATCGACTGCGCAGGTATTGGCGGAGCGGACCGGCGTTCCCGTGTTCGGTCCCCTTCCTTATGACCCGGACCTGGAGCGGAACTGGGGGGAGCGTATCGAGGTTCTCGCAACCGATCCGACGATCGGAAGACTGGCGGCGCTGCTCACGAACACTGCTTGATAAACGCGCGAACGGCTTCTCCGATATTCGGAGCTGTAAGCACGGCTGAGACGATTGCCACGCCATCGGCCTCGGCTTCTCGCACCTGCCTCACCGTTTCCAGCGTAATCCCGCCGATGGCAAAGATCGGCAAGTCGGTCAGCGCTCTCACCTTGCGCAAGCCTTCGAGACCGACGACAGGATCGTGATCGCGCTTGGTCGTAGAGGCGAAGATCGGACCGAACCCCAAATAGTCCGGCCCTTGTGAAGCCGCGGCGGTCACTTGATCAGGCTTGTGGGTCGAGAGGCCGATAAGTTTCCCCGGTCCAAGGAGACGACGGGCGTCAGTCACCGGCAGGTCGTCCTGACCCAGGTGTACGCCGTCCGCATCCACGGCTTGAGCCAGGTCGCAGCGGTCGTTGATGATCAACAGGGCTCTGCAATCCGCTGCCGCTTGCTTCAGCGCCAACGCCTGCCGATAGGCGTCCCGCATCGAGGCTTGCTTGTCTCGGTATTGGAAGAGGTGCGCCCCTGCCCCAGCCGCTTCCTTCAAGATATCCGTGAGCGACCGGCCGGCAGCGACCGACGGATCGAGAATGAGATAGAGACCTTGGAGAGGAATTGACTCAACACGATTGGCCATCGAGGGCACATTCTATCAAGATGACGAAAACACACGCCAGGATGGTTCATAGCTCGCTCAGGCTCGAACTGCCGGAAAGGACTCCCGGTACATCTTTTCCTTGCCTGAGGCGAGCCGGCGAACCCGGGTTCAACAATTCACGACATTGACCGCCAGCCCGCCTTTGGAGGTTTCCTTGTACTTTGCCCGCATGTCCAGGCCGGTTTGTCTCATGGTCTCGATCACCCGGTCTAATGACACGCGGTGGATGCCGTCGCCGTGCAACACGGCCAACCGGGCTGCGTTGATGGCCTTGGTCGCCCCCATCGTGTTCCGTTCGATGCAGGGCACTTGCACCAACCCGCCGACCGGATCGCAGGTCAGGCCGAGATGGTGCTCCATGCCGATCTCGGCGGCGTTCTCGATCTGCTCGTTGCTGCCGCCCATGACGGCCGCCAGGCCGGCGGCGGCCATTGAGCAGGCCACGCCGACTTCGCCCTGGCAGCCCATCTCGGCGGCGGACAGCGATGCATTGCGCTTGTACAACATGCCGATCGCGGCGGCCGTCAACAGAAACGTCCGCACGCCGAGAGCGTTCGCTCCGGGCGAGAAGCGGCGATAATAGGCCAGCACGGCCGGAATCACGCCGGCGGCGCCGTTCGTCGGCGCCGTCACTACGCGGCCACCGGCCGCATTTTCTTCGTTGACCGCCAAGGCAAACAGGCTCACCCAGTCGAGGGCGGCCAGCGGATCTGCCGCCGTCGATCTCGTTTGGAGGTTGCGGAACAGGATGCCGGCCCGCCGGCGGACTTGGAGTCCTCCGGGCAGGAGACCTTCGCCATGACAACCTCGCTCGATGCATTGTTCCATCACGCTCCAGATACGGTCGAGTCCCTCGTCGGTCTCCTCCGCCGGCCGCCAGGCGGTTTCGTTCCGCCGCACGATGTCGGCGATCGAGAGTCGTTCCCTCCGCCCGATCGCGAGCAATTCGGCCGCCGAGCCGAACTCGTATGGCACAGGGCGAAGCGGGTCATTTCCCCCGGTTCGTCCGGTGGTGGCCTCCTCTTCAGTCACCACAAACCCGCCGCCAATGGAATAGAACGTCTGGCCCATGAGAGCCGCATCGGTCCGGTCGAAAGCGGCGAACGTCAGGCCGCAGGGATGGAGCGGGAGCGATTCATCTTCGTGAAACACGAGGTCGGTGGCCTCGTCGAACACAATGGGGAGCCGGCCGAGCAACCGGAGCTGATGGTGGGCTCGAATCTCGGAAATCAGCGGCTCAACCCTGTTTGGGTCGACCAGGTCCGGCTGTTCGCCGGACAGGCCCAGGAGGATCGCCTTGTCGGTTGCATGGCCCCGACCGGTCAGAGCCAGCGACCCGTAGAGATCGGCGCGAATCCGCTGCACGCGCGGGAGGGCGCCGCTCTTTTCGAGAGCCTGGACAAACCGCAGCGCCGCCCACATCGGGCCGACCGTGTGCGAGCTGGATGGTCCGATGCCGATTTTGAACAGGTCGAAGACGCTCAACGCCATGTGATCCCCTCCGCAGCAGGCTGGTGTTTCATTATATCGAATGCCGCGCGCGGAGTTGCGCCGGATTGCGAAGGAGAACGCAGATGTCAGGAACAGCCACGGTGGAAGTACGCGCGCATGAGGGGGCAGAATGCGGTGGCTCGGAACACCGGAAAATCGATGTCAGCAAAGCACAACAACATCGATTGGCGCATCCGCTACAGGCAAAAGTTACGCATCTTCTAGGAGGATTCAGCCACACATAGATTATTGCCCTATCTTGAACCTCACACTGTTCTTGCCACAATCCGCTCGAACCCAGAAAGCATGTGTTCCGGCAGGCAGCTTGTGCACGAACTGTACGCTCGTCTGATCGTAAAACTTTGAGCTTCCAAGCGCTGGTGAATTGTCGAAGCCCCATTGGACGTTGTGGTCACCAGCGCACGTGACGCTGAAGCTTGCGTTGAAATAGGCCGAATTTAACGCTCCTGGAACAGGGTCAGTGAATGGGTAACTTGCGCCGTTAATCGGGTAAACGATGTTGACTCTAACCTGGTCGGCGCTGGCCACGCCAGCCAAGCTGAGACCTCCGACGAAGACGATTACCACAAAGAGTTTGTGCATAACGTGCTCCCTTTCGTATGGGCCTCACTGGCCAATCTTCCCGAAACCGGCAGGCCATGGAAACGGTTCCAGGAACTGTTCCCTGTCCCAGACGGGTTGAGGCCCGGCCTAGCAGCCTAACGATTCACACGGCCAACATCTCGGATCCGCTAACCAGATATTGACTCCCTTTC
>CAZZPI010000045.1:7982-10088 GCA_964655865.1 uncultured Nitrospiraceae bacterium | reverse complement strand
CCGGCTAACGGGCGCTTCACGCGAGGCAAGCTTGCCCCTCGCGCGCCTACCGTCGCCGCATCCAAGCAGATCCCGCTAGGCCTGCGCCGAGCAGCAACAACGTCGAGGGGACCGGTAATCCGTAGTACGCCTGTGCCGACAGTTGATCGAAGTCGATGTTGTCGATTCCGATATTCCAGTTGTTGCCATATTGAATTCGGATGGAGCCTGGGAAGGCGAAATCCGGGGCAAAGTGGCTGTATGTCCCGTGTGCGCCAAGAACGGTCGCCGGCCCCAAGTCCACCAGAACATTTCCCGTCGCGTCAAGCAGGTAAATCGGTTGCGACGAATAGGTGGTCTCGTACCAACCTGCCAGATCAAAGCTGTTGAGCCGAACGACGTAGCCAGGATCGGGCGTCAGCGTGACCTCTCCGGAGTGACCCGTCCAATGAATCGGGAACGCGACATTCATCAGATTTCCATAGCCGTCCGGCCAAAAGGCAAGTGAAGGATGACTCACCGTCCCATCGCTGATCTGGACCGTGGCATACGCGAGTTCAATATTTGGGGTAAACCCGTTACCCATACTATAGGACCCGACCGCATCGGACAGAGCCACGACACGATCTCCGTAGGCATCGGGGATGTCGCCGTAATAGCCCACGCCCAAGTCGTTAAATGTGAGGACCGTGGCCTGCGCGGGCCCCAGTGCGCTGAACAAAAGCAGCCCGACCATGAAGGTCGCGAGGATGGCGGGTTTCATGCGGTAGTTCCTCTTCTGCACTATTCTCTCTTCGGCGATTGTCTCGAGAACGGAGCTGTAGGCTCCAACAACGTAGGCTTATCATCGAGGAGATCGGTTGGCCTGCCAATACCTCGGCAGAGGGGCGTTCTTTCTCATCACGTGAGGCGGAGCGTAAGAAATTTCGACGATCGAGGCTAGCTGATGACCGGTCGAGGCCTTCTGAAGCCGGGAGTATGGGATCGGTGCGGGAGCTCTTCCTGATGCGGAAGATTATTGGGGCAGAGCGGTTACGGAATATCGTCCAGAATGGTCGACTGAATGGGCAGCAGCAGGGGAGTCTGCCTAGGGGCAGATGGCAAGACAACCGGTGCGCCGACCTGATTGGCTCCTTGGATCAGCCCGATCGTCAGTTGGGGACCGAGCGTGCCTTGCGCGCCGCTCCATGCCTGACCCGTCGTGGGATTTCGAAAACTGAAACTCTCGAAGTTACCGAAGTTGTAGATGTAGCCTTGCGTGCCCTGATTGTCGAGATACAGATTCCCCGGTCCGGTGAGATTGAAGAGCGGGCCGACTCCACCATCGAATGAGCGGACGCCGGACACGCTTTGGGCCAGTGCCGTCGCGTGATTCAACAGGATGGTCACGACCAGCGACAGGACAATCACAAACAGCTTGTTGCAGATCATAGACCGCCGAGGGAGAGTGCGATCACGATAGTTCATGACACCCCCATTCAGTGCGTATTATAGTATGGTCCTCACTAGAATCTAGTGCAAGGGGGTTCTTATGCACCGGAGACAATGCCAAAGTTGGCGACTTGCCTTGAGCGGGGCCGTTGTGCTGTTCGGCATGTGGATCACTCCCTTCCCTGTCTGGAGCCAGCCTCCTCAGCAGGAACGGCGAGAAGCGATGTCGCTCGCGGACGCTGCTTTACGGGCCTTGCAGAACAACCTGGACATCACTATTAGCCGCCAAACCAGGGACAGCCGCCTGAGCGACATCATTATCGAGCAGGCGAAGTTCGATCCGACGCTCAGCGTCAACGGAACTTACACACGCACCGCCAATCCGTTAAACCGTCCGGTCTTCGGCGGCAGCGGTGCTGCGCTGAGAGATATCCAAATCTTCGACCAGCGCACTCACCAAGTCACGGTCGACGTCACCCAGAATCTCCTCACCGGCGGCAACGTCGACGTGAACTACAGTCCCCAACGCACCAATGTGAACCCCGATCTCGCATCGGGCTTTCTCTTCAACCCGTCCTACACGGGAGGCCTGGCGCTGACCTTGACCCAGCCCGTCCTGCGGAACGCCGGAACGGATGTCACTAAGACATTCATCGGCATCGCGCAGAACAATGCAAAAGTGGAGGAACATGTCTT
>CAZZPI010000045.1:1921-7972 GCA_964655865.1 uncultured Nitrospiraceae bacterium | reverse complement strand
TTTTGGACCGAGTCCTCAGCGTCATCGCCACAGTGGAGCAAGCCTATTGGGAAGATACTTTCGCGAACGAGAATCTCAAGGTAGCCGAGGCGGCGCTGAAGGCCGCACAGGAGTTGTTGGCTTCGAATCGAGCCAAGGCCAAAGCCGGCGTGATGTCCATCGTCGACGTGCTGCAGGCGGAAGCGGCCGTGGCCTCGCGTGTGGAACAAGTGATCGTGGCGGAGAAGGCGATCCGCGATCAAGAAGATCAATTACGCCGACTGCTCAACCCTGCGGAGGAAGACCTCCGTCAGGACCTGAGACTGATTCTGACCGACCAGCCCGCGACCGCTTTGGAGCCTCTCAGCCTGCAGGAAGCCATCGACACCGCCATTGCCCGTCGCCCTGAAGTGGTGCAGGCGTCGAAAAACGTGGAGACCAGCGACCTCAATACGAAGTTTGCCAAGAACCAGTTGCTGCCCACCCTGTCGTTCCAGGGCACCATGGGCCTGGCCGGCTTGGGGGGCGATTACCCGGACTCCTTGAAACGGAACTTCAGCGGTGACTTTTACAACTACGGAGCCGGTCTGGTATTCAGCTACCCCTTGGGGAACCGCTCGGCGGTGAGCACATTCAACAAGCGCGTCCTCGAAGCGAAGAACGCGCAAGCGGCTCTTCAGAGTGTACGTCAGCAAGTGATCGTCGGGGTGCGCGAGGCCGTTCGGCGCGTCCAGACGGACTTCAAGCGAATCGAAACGACCCGCTCCGCAAGAATCATGGCGGAGAAACAACTCCAGGCCGAGCTGGAGCGATTGAAGGTCGGGCTGAGCACCACCCGTTTCGTTCTGGAATTCCAGCGTGACCTCGCGACAGCCCAAGGCAACGAGTTGCGCGCGATCGTGGATTACAACAAGTCCCTATCCAATCTCGCGCGGCACAAGGCGACCACGCTGGACCGATATAGTATGCAGCTCCAGTAAGGCGGCCATGGGGATCCCCGGTTCCCCGACTCACACGGTACCCTGGGATGATGAACGGGCACCGTGGCTTGCGTTCCTGCCGATCCTCGCGACCCTGCTGTACTATGTGCTCCCCCCTTCCGTCCGAGGAGAAACTCTTGTCCAGTGCTTCCCGCAAGTCATCGCCTATGCGGCCTTCATCTGCTGGATGTTCCAGAACACACATGTCCTTGAGCGGTTGGGCCTCTCTCCGAGTAGAATTTCAGCCGGCCTTACTGTCGGCGCTCTCGTCGGCCTATTTCTCGGCACCGTGAATAGTTTCGTGATCATCAGGCTCGTTCCGTGGCTGGGCCATGATATCTCGTTCTTGAAGGACACGCCCCACGCCAAGCTCCCAGTCCTGATCATGGTGCCGTGGTTCATCGCCCTCATTGCTCTCTGCGTCGAGCTGAACTTTCGGGGGTTTTTGCTGGGACGGGTGCTCGCCTCCTGGAACAGCTTCGGCAAGGCCGGTCGTCTCGGCCCGTGCGTCGCCGTCGGCGTGAGCGCCCTGGCATTTGCGTTCGACCCCTTCATGGTGACAACCTTTAAACACCTTCATTGGATCGCGGTGTGGGACGGTCTGATTTGGGGCTCGATCTGGATCACGCTGCGCAATCTCTACGCCACGGTCATGGCCCATGCGGTCGAGGTCATCATCCTCTACTCGGTGGTCAGAGCGATCTTGATGAGCTCTTGAGTCATTGAACCATTGAATCATTGGACCATTGGATTACAGGAAGAACGTGAGTCAATCAGCCATGAACAAATGACTCAATGATTGAGTGGTGCAATGGTGCGATTCCCATGAATCCGTCGTTTTCCAGCTATCTCGTGAACGATGTCTTCGGCGACCCCGGTCTTTTCGTGGAGGTCCGCTGGTCGAAGCGAGCGTTGCTGTTCGACTTGGGGGACAACGCCGCTTTGGGCCCCACGCGCCTCCTGCGGGCCATGGACGTGTTTGTGTCTCACACGCACATGGACCACTTCATCGGCTTCGACAAGCTGCTGCGCGTCGCGTTGGGAAGGGGGAAAACGCTGCGGCTCTACGGTCCGCCCGGCCTCATCGCCAACGTCGATGGGAAGTTGCGCGGCTACACATGGAACCTTGTGGACGGGTATCCGCTCACGATCACGGTTCAGGAATTCCATCCTCAGGAGATCCGTCAAGCGACATTCCTCGCTACGACCGGTTTTCGGCGCGACGACCATCCGCCGTTGCCGGTCTCTCACCAGTGGGCGACCGGGATGTTGCCCGTGCTGGAAGATCCCATGTTCACGGTCCGTGCCGTGGCGCTGAACCACCGCATTCCCTCGTTCGCCTACGCGCTGCAAGAGCAATTTCACATCAACGTGAACAAGCAGCGTTTACACGACGCGGGATTGCCCGTCGGCTCGTGGCTGAAAGACGTCAAGGAATACCTCTGGCAGGGGAAGTCGGATAATTTTCGCTTCACCGCGACCTTATATTTTGAGCACCGGAAGCAGGATTTGGAATTCGTGCTCGGGGACATTCGGGAGCGATTCCTCACGATCACCCGCGGGCAAAAGATCGTCTACGTGGTCGATGTCCGATTCGACGAAGAGAACGAAGCCAAGATCGCGGAACTTGCGCGAGGAGCGGATATCTTCTTCTGCGAGGCGCCGTACTTGGACCAAGACGCCGACAAGGCGCGGGAACGGTATCACCTCACGGCGAAGCAAGCAGGACTCCTCGCCAAGAAAGCGGGCGTCCGGGAGCTGGTAGTCTTTCACTTCTCTCCGCGCTATACGGGCATGGGCGACGAGATCCGGCGAGAGGCGATGGAAGCGTTCAGGACGGGCTAGGGTTGCGTCCCCTCTCCCTAACCCTCTCCCCAGGGGGGAGAGGACAAGGTGAGGGGGGAAGAGACAGCCGAATTGCGATCGACGTCGAAGAGTCACTGGACGACAAATGGGAGGAATGGATGAGCGACCTCGTGAAGTACGGGCTCTATTTCTTGATCGGCGGGCTGGTGGTCAGTCTGTCAACTTACCTGGGCACGAAAGGCGAAGGGTTCCTGGCGGCCTTCGCCAGCACGTTTCCCGCCATCACCGGCGTGACGTTCATCTTGATCTATATGAACGGAGGCAATGACGTTACGCTGACCTATGCAAAACACCTCCTGTGGTTTGTCCCGCCCTGGCTTGCGTACGTGGGATTCATGATCCTGGCGGTGAATCGCCTGGGCTTCTGGCCCACGATGGTCGGCTCCCTCGCCGTCTATATGGGCTGCGTCGGGCTGCTGAAGCTGGCGCTGCGGTAGGGGCCCAGCCTATTCTTGCCGAATCAACAGCGCATAAGCTATTATCCTGTACACGATGTGTACATAAGGAGGCTGGCATGGGCGCGCCGGCGTTCAAACATAAGCATCTTGTGCTGGATCAGCGGAAGATCAATGCCGCCAAGCGATACTTCGGCGTGCAGTCAGAACAAGAAGCGATCGACAAAGCGCTATCGCTCTTGGTCGAAGAGCAGCGCCTCAGCAAAGCACTCACACCGCTGAAGGGCATTTTGAAAAGCGACGACCGGCCATGGCCTTACCGATAGGCGGGAAGGTCCTGCTCGACACCAATGTCCTGATTGATTTTCTTCGAGCCGGATTGCATGCGGAGTGGATGGTTGGCGGGCACGGCACGGTCGTTCGGTTCATCTCGGCCATTGTCTTGCTGGAACTTCGCCTTGGGGCGGATACGCCCAAGCGCAAAAGAGCGGTAGACCGGCTCCTTCGCGCATTTCCGAGCGGGCGTATCCTTGGCCTTCCTCCACCCCTCCTCGACCATGCAGGGCGAATATTCCAAACCATGTATGGGAATGCGTCGGGACTGACAGATCGCTTGGGCCCAATCAACGATTTGCTGATCGCGCTGACAGCGAGGCAGATCGGCGCCGCAGTCGTGACCAGCAATATCCTGGAGTTTCGACGGATCGCCTCACAGGTCCCTGGGCTGAAAGTCGTGGCCCCCTAAACCAAATCCCCGAGACCATCCGCAAGGACCGACTGCGTTGCAGTTCAGCCACGAACTTACTTCGGATTATCCGCCCGGCTCGTCCATGTCGGCTTTCTGATCCTCGTCATCCAGCTCTTTGGCTTCTAGCCCGCCATGGCCGGCTCGCTCGCCGTCTATATGAGCTGCGTGGGGCGGCTGAAGCTCGCGCTGCGGTGAACATACAAGAAATGGGGACTGTCCCCGTAAATTCAGCCCCGCTCATTTCTTTCAGGCTAACGCTCCGCTTCAGCGGCGGGCCATGCAGCGGACCGCTCGCTGCAATCGGTTGTTGGGTGCGTCGTTACGCATCGAGCCAGTCTTTACCTGGATAGAATGCCACATGCGCCATCAGTTCATCTGCCCAGTCCCTGGACTTGAACAGGAGCTTCGAGGACCCAATCGCATTCGCGAGGCGGTCGACAGCCAACTTCAGCGATTTGACGTTGGGGCTGCTCGGTTTGCAAAGAGCAGCCGGGCAAGAGCCCAAATCACCAGAGACTGCAAGAGCGCAAGGCGTGAGGCCTTCACAGGATCCTACCCGCGCGGGCCGGTCGCGACCAAGAAGCGGCTGCCACCGTCAAACGCGACGATGGACTGCTGCCAGCCGAGAAGCTCTGGCGAGTAGTGGGCGTATGGATGAACTGCCTTTGCGAGGTTCGAGAAGAACTCAGTCCACGACTCGTCCCACAGCCCAACGCCGTAGCGAGGCCAGACTGTTTCCTCGAGGCGCTTCCGCAGAGCACCAGTGGTCGACTTCCCGGTCCGCCACTCTTCCAAGAGCGGATCGCGCAAGCTCAAGTCCTGGAAACCAACATCAATGACGGTAAGTGCTTCCACGCACTGGCGCAGGAGGCAGATGGCAACTGATAACTGGAACGCTGCGTTGGCCTCGAAGCTCGCATTGAGGCAGGCGTTCAGGTGATAGGTGGCGAGATGCGGGATCAGATTGGCATCCGGATTGCCTGACTCGTTCTGCGGCAGCTCCCGATCGGTCAGTGAGAGGACGACCGGAGCTACTTCGGCTGCTACGCTCTTCCACTCTGGATCACGCATCACTCGCTCCTTGGTCGCCTAACCATTGAATGTACTGACCAGCATAGTAAGCCAAAAGACCTGATAAATTGAAGCGGGATTCTTGGGCTGCTTCAACCACTTATCAACGTTTTCCTTAGCGCCCAGCAGCGTGTTATACGTACCGGCATAGTTCGTTATAGCTGCGACGGGCTCATCCCCTGGCCCAGCGCACCCACTGGGCTCCATCCTGCTCCTTTCACCTCTGTCGAGCACATGGGTATAGATCATGGTGTTCAATCACTCCTGAATTGTCGTGATGTCGTAGCCGTCTTCCCGGATCCGAGGAGCCTGGCTGCAGCGCTTGGACTCTCGGCCTCGCGGTTTTGGAGTAGCGGTCTCTGCTGGCGGATTCTAACCCCAATCCGAAAATAATCTCGCAGGTTCAACGGGCTAAGCGCGACCTTCGCCGGGAGGAGCAGGGCGCCCACCGTGGGTTTGCCGGGCAGGAAAACCGGAACTGACGACGTAACTGTGGTCGCAGACCACAGGCACAGGAATTCCGGAAGGATTCCACCCGGCAAGCCCCGGAAGGGCCGCTCCGGAGGCGCGGAAGCGCGGGTCCCGTTGGACCAAGAACTTCGGATTGGGCCTAACACACACCAACATCGATGAGAACGAGGAGATTTCGATGTGGGGACAGACACCGGTTACACCGTAGCCCGTCCCCCTTTCAGGTTTGACGAGATACGCTTCACGCATCACGCTCTTCACTCGCTGGCGGCCTTTTTCAACATCCTGTTAATGGCCGAGGCGCTGCCAGGGAATCGTCCCCTTCCGTTCTTTGTCGTACCGCTGAGCGTCATGCTCAGTGTCGCCTGGCAAATCCCAAAAGTCTCGCCCGAAGGCCTCGTTGAGCCTCTCCTTCCAGAACTCGCTCTCGTCGCTCGGCCGTTCGAGGTCGTCTCGGAACGCTGTGGCGAATTCGCTGCGCACGTAGGCGTCGAAGACGATAGGCTCGGCGAACGACTGCCGAAACGGC
Organism: uncultured Nitrospiraceae bacterium; assembly: GCA_964655865.1. Lineage (GTDB taxonomy): Bacteria > Nitrospirota > Nitrospiria > Nitrospirales > Nitrospiraceae > JBBIJI01. Next base: position 1,933 of record CAZZPI010000045.1, on the reverse strand, counting down.
GTCTGGTGGAGG
>CAZZPI010000045.1:0-1911 GCA_964655865.1 uncultured Nitrospiraceae bacterium | reverse complement strand
CGAGACTTTCCCCTTCACCTGCGTGATCGTGGCATTCGTGGACCCCATGCGGTCGAAGAACTCGTACACCGCCACCTGTGCGTTGTCGGAGAATAACCCGACCAACCCGCCGAACACGTACTTCGGTGGCCCGATCAGCAGGGCGTCCGTCACGCTTGCATAGGTTCCGGCGACGAGACCGATCTTCGAGGTCACGTCCTGATTGGCTCCTACATCCGCATTGAGGAAGATGCGGAAGGCATTGGGGAACCGGTCATCGACATAGGCCTGACCGACGCTGGGGCCGGCGATCCCCAAGACCTTCTGGACACCATAGCCGTGGTTGGCCAAGATGCGGGACGCGCTCGCGCTCCGTTGCACGCCGCCGCTGTGCCCGGAGAGGTACAGCCGATCGAACTTTCCCGCATGCCGCATCACGTAGGCTGCTTCGCTGTAGCCGGGACCGTGAGAGAGATTGAACATGGACCAGATCACGTCCGTCACGGTCCCGTGTCGGTAGGCGGGACTGTAGACATCATAGTCTGGGTAGGCCACCCGCGCCCAGGCCGACCACAAACCGGTGTCCTGGCCCCATTTGTCTCCTCCGTAGATGCCCCGCGTCAGAAAGATTTTTCGACGGACAGTGGTCTTGTCCGGAGGCTGGTCCCAATCGAGGTGTTCAGGTCCGGTGTTGAGATGAAAGGCCTGGCCGACGAACGGCAGCTCGGCGACGAAGTTCAACAGCCCCGGCACAAAGCTATAACTCGGCAAGTGCAAGGTCTCGACCTTGATGGCGTTCACCGCTGAGCGAATGTTCTCGATCGGATAGAGCGAGGGCAGATCCCGCCCGAACAAGAGGCCGGCGATCGTGCTGAACGGCATCTTGGCCACTTCGAAGGCTGCATTCTTGAGTCCGATCGCCAGCGCAAAGGGATAGCCGGTCGCGTAGAGCACACGACGGCCCTTTGAGAGGGAAACTTCAGTCCGCTCGCACGGCTGTCCGACTGTGCAGCGTTCTTTCCCGGTCTGAGCGAGAGCGGGAGTCGGCATGGCTTCATTCGCATAATCCAAGGCGTACCCGATGAACTCCGTCTTTGTCGCCGTCTTCCCGGACAGACTGTCTTCTTTTGCCAAGGTATCGATGAAATAGAAGCTCACGCCATAGCGGATCAACGTGTAGTCTTCATCCCATGGGATTTCATAACCCAACACGAGAAAGCGCGTATCACGGTCTCCCTTCGCCCGAACCTCCCGAATTCTCGACCACAAGGTCTTCTCGAGATCGCCCCCATCCGGATACGTCTTGTAGAGGCGATGCGGACAGACCTCTCCCGGCTGGCCCGGATCGCCGCACCACTGAGATCGGACGTCATATTGCTCCTCGGGATCGAGCAGCCGTTCGACTTCTTTCGGATCTTCATCCGCCGTAAGGGACACGTTCTTGACAAGGACTTTTGTGAGCTCACGAGATCGGAGATACTCCTCGAAGCGACGCAAGTCCTGATCGGGATCACCGGACTCCAACGCATAGACCCCCAACCATTTCACGGCTCGCTCGTTCAAGGAGATATTCTTCTCACTGTCGTGAGCGCACTTGAGGTTCCGGACCGCGTCTTCCATCCGCCTTTCCAAAGCAATCTGCAATCCCCTGACCGTCCAGGTACTCTCTGGCGATGGAGCAGCTTCTACGCCGGATGATTTCAACACGGCCTTGACCAGCGGTTGAAGCTGCAGCGTGCAGGAACGGGCCTCACTGACCGGTGCCGTTCCCATGGAGATGTAGTACTTCAAATCATTCGAGGCACAGCCGGTGAGGATCAAACCTCCCGCCAACGCGAGGGAGCAAAGCGATCGCATCAGTCGCTCCTTTCCGTTTAGTCTCGCAAGCCATCACAAATCAGTAAGTGCTTGTCACAAGCGTTTCATTACCCC
>CAZZPI010000044.1:0-10122 GCA_964655865.1 uncultured Nitrospiraceae bacterium | reverse complement strand
CCGACACGGTCTTGATGCATTTCTTCCCCTCCTTCACGGACTTCCCGGCGGCCGTGTGCTCGCGAAGCTGGCCAATTTCCGGCTTGTTCGCCCGCTTGCTCAGTTGTTGTACAAAATTGTGGCGCGGAATCGGTATCGATGGTTTGGGGCGGTCACGGGTGGTGATCCTCTCACCCGTTAGTCTTAGGTTCACCCATACTTTTCGGGGGGAAAGCAGGGCCTCAGTAGAATTTACGATTCACTCGGCTCCACGGCAGAATGCCCTCCAAGCTCAGGGAGGACTGAACGATGTGGAACCGGGTGATCGATGTACTACTCGGTTGGTTGGCGGGCAGTCCTCTCCGTGTTCGACGATATGCCCACGTCGTCTCACGGCCGAAGCGGTTCGGCCTGTGGAAATGTCTCATCGTTGCAGCGACCCTCGTGGACGCGACCGTCGGGATGGCTGCGGGGTTCATCGAACCTCCTGGGCTCGGACACGCGTTTGCTGTTCCCACGATGACCGGCTCTCCTCCGGCCCGTTCCGAGCATCCACCGATCATCGCCGCCGGGTTCGGCTACCAAATGAAGGGAACGTCGACGATCCTGGTGAAAACCTATGACCCGGTCACCGGCAACGTCTTGACCGAAGACAGCTACGAGTTATCCGTCCGCGAGGAAGGAACGGGGAGAGAGGGAAAAGATCAGGCGCGTATCTTTGCCGGCGGCGTCGGTATCGACGGGAATGGGTTGTCGGCCTTCATGCTGCGAGTGTATGAAGCCAGCAGCGGCAAGTTTCTTTGGGAGGGGCAGCTCAATCTGATGCCAGCGGGAGAGGGGATCGACGGCAAGCTGACGGCCGGTGTGTTGCCTTCGCCGCCGAGGGCTCGAGCGATCGTCGAGAAGAAAACCATGGGAGCAAGGCCGCACTTTGCGGTCCGCGCGTTTAATTCGGAAACGGGCTCGCTTGTATGGACGGATGAATTCGGTGTCGCAAAAGCGAAACCGTCGAGCGATTCCTCCTCCGGTTCAAAACCGCAGGCGAACGAAACGGGCGCGCAGCCGATCTTCGATTTCACGGTTCGTACGGTGGACGGAGAGACAGGCAAGGTGTTGTGGCAGGATACGTTCGAACCGGTTGCAGCCGTCGAACAGCCAATCACCGAGGAGGAAGAGCGGGCGATGGTGATTCCGTCATGGCCGTTGCGGTACCAAGTGCCCGCGCCAGGCCTTCAAGAAGTCCGACTCGTGCTGCCGTCATACCATCATTCCTGACCACGTAGGCCCTGCTCATTCCCCTGGTCTACCCCTTCGATGCCACGTGGGTTTTAATTCGTTCCACCCATTGCCGCTCGAACTGCTCATACGAAAGCGACAGCGCATCGGGCATCGCGCGCGCGAGCGACTGGCGTGCCTTGAGTCTCTCAAGGATGTCGCGCAAGGGCTGCATGCCGTAGCGTTCCAGCAAGACGTGCGTCGCGACGTTGGCCTCGAAATACGCGACAGCGGCGACCTCCGTCGGCAAGCCGGACCAACTGGCTTCCAACGCCTGCAGCGGGATGATCCGGAACTCCTCCTGTGAAGCCGGGGCCAGGTCGGTCCAGCGGTCCCCTGACAATTGCATGGCCAAGCCTTCGTTGAGCCAGGTCGGCATCGTCAGGATGCCTGCTCCCATGTAGTCGTGGAGCAGGGCGTGGACGAATTCATGCCGCAACACCCTCGCCAACCAGGTCTTGTCGGTCAGCGCGCCCTGAGTCGGGATCTGGATCCGCCCCATGCTCGGATCGTACAGGCCGTCGGCCCATCCGGGACCTCCGGCGGCGCTGCGAAAGTGTTCTCTGGTGTGAAGCACCACGATGATGGGTCTGGATGGATGGTGCCCGAGCTTCTGTCCGATCTCGCGATACGCTTCCTCCAGGATCTCCAGCGCCTCGACCCACATGGTATGATCCTCCGCTCCGTCGAACTTGACGCTGAAATGCGTGCTGGCGCGGGCCGTGAGCTCGCGCTCGTTAAGCTCGGTCCGGCGCACCCGCGCGGAGACTCGTTCTAGATAGGTGTGAAGAGCCGGGTCCTTCCCCGCGCGTTCGGTCGCCTGATCGAGGTGGCGGACGGCATCGCCGAGGCGATCCTGTTCTTGAAGCAGGTCGGCTAGGGCCAGGTGCGGGAACGGTTCATCGGGAGCGAGCATGACAAGTCGGGTGAGAAATTCTTCGGTCAGGCCTGGGTCACGGAGCTCCCAGTAGGCGTGAGCGAGATTGAGGTGCGCCACGGTATTTTGCGGATCCAAACCTACGGCCCTCTTAAACGAGTCGACCGAGGCAGCGGTGCCCTTGAGGCGAAGCTGCAACACTCCGAGGTTATTCCAGAGGACGGCGACGTATCGCCTGATTTGTGGATCGTTCGTCAACCCAGGGGGAAGGGTCGCCAGCTTCGCTCGGGCCGCCGCGGCATCATCACGCTCAAGATCCTCCTGAATACCGCGCAAGATTTCGATCCGGTCAGAGGCGCCCGGCAAAACGGCGACAGGCGGCGGCACAGGGGCGGTCGCGTAAGGGCCGGGGGAATGGTCGTGCGGTAGAATCTGCGGCTTGGGTTGAGGGGAAGGCTCCTGTTCTTCAGTCGCCGGCCCGACAAGCTCCGACAAGACGAGGGTGTGCGGCTTGAACCAGGCGTGGTAGCCGACGAAGGCTGCCAGCAGCAGGACGAGCGGCCCGAAGATATGCGTAATGTGGCGTCGGTACATGGTCTGCCTGAAACTGCAGCGAGTGTATCACCCCCTCCACGATCACCCAACAAAATGGGAGAAAATCACGGGCTTTTGGCCCGTGAGAGCACGCCTGTGCCTCTGTGACTTCGTTGTGCGGTCGCGGGGGCTGTGGTACGATCCCGCCACGATGGAGCGCCCTGCCTCCTCCGATCTCTCGCAGGCTCTCACTGAGTGGGTGCGTCGGGTATCTCGTCCCATCGAGTTTGCCAGCCGCGACGACTGTGCCCACGTCGGCGCGGTCAGAAATCTCGGATCCTTTGTCGCCGCACAGGTCCTGAATGTACTCTCCGCGCGCGTGTACCCCGCCGCCATTGAAAGCCGCTTACTGGAGTTACGAGAACTGTTCGTCGATCTTCATGCAGGCCTGTCTGCACAGGAGCAAAAACGACGTCTGGAGCGAGCCAGAGCGATACTCGGAATGCTGAAACAAGCGAACATGATCGGAGCGGACGTCGAGCCGGCCAGCGTCGGCAAGATGATGAATGCAGGTTCCGCAAGGCCAAGTGCCCCATATGAGCTGTGGCGCCTGCCTATTCGTTTTGCGAAGGGCGTGGGGCCAAAACGAGCCGCTGCACTGGTGCGGATCGGCGTGGAGACGGTGGAACAGGCCCTGTGGTGTCTCCCCTGGCGCTACGAAGATCGGTCACGCGTCGTCCCTATCGTCCAGTTAAAGCCGGGACTGACCGCGACGGTGTGCGGCACGGTCGTTCACGCCCAGTTGAAGAGTACGCGTCGGCGGGGGATGACAGTCTTGGAAGTTGTGCTGCAAGACCGGACGGGCCGCATTCGCGGCGTGTTCTTCAATCGAGCGTACCTCGATCAATTCTTTGTCGTGGGAGCCCAGGTGATGTGGTCGGGGTCGGTCGATCGCGGACGAGACGGCGGCGCGATGCTGCAAATGGATGTCCAACAATACGATGTTGTTGACGATAGCGCGCAGGACTCCCTGCACGTGGGGCGGATCGTGCCGATCTATCACGAGACGAAGGGTTGGACCTCCCGCCAAATGCGCGCGCTTGTGCATGGGTTGCTGCACGAGTACGCGGCAAGCCTGGAAGAGCCATTACCGGTCTCGATTCGCGCCAAACATGGGTTTCCAGGGATCGAGGACGCGATCCGCTCTGTGCATTTTCCGGACAAGACTGCGGATCTTCAGCCACTCGAAAGAGGCCTCACTCGCGCGCATCGACGACTGGCTTTTGAAGAACTATTCGTGTTGCAGGCGGCGCTCGCGCAGCGACAACGGCAGGTAAAAGACGAGGTGAAGGGCATCCGCTTCGACCCGACGACGCCCATGCTGAAATGCCTGAGCGCCAAGCTGCCCTTCAAGTTAACCGCCGCACAAGACCGGGTGGTGCGCGAGATCCTGCGCGACATGGCCGCACCCAGGCCGATGAACCGGTTGATTCAGGGGGATGTCGGATCGGGCAAGACTGTCGTGGCGCTTCATGCGATCGTCGTGGCCTGTGGCTCCGGCTACCAGGCCGCGCTGATGGCGCCGACCGAGATTCTGGCCGACCAGCACGCCCGGACTCTTCGGCCGTTGCTCGAAGCGATCGGCATCACGCCGGTCGTGCTCACTAGCGGCGCTCGAACGTCGGCACGGGGCAAGACACTCGCGGACATCGCCGAGGGGCGAGCACAGGTCGTCATCGGGACCCACGCCATCATTCAGAAAGGTGTGCAGTTTTCCCGATTGGGCCTCGCGGTGGTGGACGAGCAACATAAGTTTGGCGTGCTCCAGCGCAAGACACTTACAGAGAAGGGCTACCATCCGGACGTCTTGGTGATGACCGCTACCCCCATTCCCCGCACGCTCGCCATGACGGTGTACGGCGACCTGGATGTATCGGTCATCGATGTCCTCCCGCCAGGCCGGAAGCCGGTGAAAACATGGCTCTTTGGCGCATCCGAGCGTCGCAAGGCTTATCAATTGGTAGTGGATCAATTGAAGGAGGGACGACAGGCGTATGTGGTGTTCCCCCTGATCGAGGAGTCCGAGAAGGTAGATCTGAAGGCCGCGATACAGGCCGCCGATCGGTTGCAGCGGGAAGAATTCGCGGGATTCCGGGTTGGCTTGCTCCATGGGCGACTTGCATCCAAGGAGAAAGACCGGACGATGGCGGAGTTCAAGGCCGGCACCATTCAGGTGTTGGTGGCCACCACCGTCGTCGAAGTCGGCGTCGATGTGCCGAACGCGAGTGTCATGCTCGTGGAGCATGCGGAGCGCTTCGGGTTAGCGCAACTCCATCAACTACGCGGGCGCGTCGGCCGGGGAGGTTATCAATCGCATTGTGTCCTCCTGACGACGCACGATTCGCAATCTCGGGGACGCCAGTCTGGGACGACGCTCTTCGCGGAAGGCGCTGTGCCATCGTCCCGGCAGCGTCTTGAGGCCTTGGTGCGATCGAACGACGGGTTCGTCATCGCCGAGGAGGACTTGAAGATCCGCGGACCCGGAGAGTTTCTGGGCGTGCGACAGTGGGGGATGCCGGAATTCCGTGCGGCGAATCTCGTTCGCGACGCTGACTTGCTGCAGCGCGCTAGACAGGAGGCGTTTGCCTTGGTGCAGCGTGATCCTGCTCTTTCGGCTCCAGTGCACCGTGTGCTGCGGGATGCCGTCGTGCGGCGGTGGAGGGCGAAGCTGGATTTGGGGGCGGTGAGTTAGGTGTCAGGGAACAGGGCTGAGTCCTCTGCTCCCGGAGCCCGCGCTTCAATTCAATCTAAACTCCTAGCCCACATTATTCATGAGCGCTTCCACTGCAACCGCCGATACGCCGCTGCGACAAGGGTGGCCGCGCCTTGCGGCGTCCAGCCGGGCGGGCTCGCCCCTCGTGGCCTCAACATACTGCTGTTTCAAGTATGCCTCGGCCTCTCAGGGCTCCGCGCGGTGTACCCGTTGCGTCCTTCTTGCAAAGAGTCCGACGCACGGCGTCTTGGCGGTTTCGTCACGAACCGTCATGAATAATAATAATGTGGGCTAGATGAGTGACGGCGCTCGCTCGACGACCGCAATTGGACTCAGCCCTGTTCCCTGACTTCAGCAAAGGGTAGTGGGGGGATGAGGAAAATCAGGTGGGCTTATTGCAACGGTTGAAGCATGACCTGAAGACGGGCTGGGCGATGCTTCGGCTGGGGACCGCGCAGGCCGCCACGCGGGCTCTAGAGGAGACCGAGCTGCTGAAGCTGCGTCTGGAGAGCAGGAAACTCGATGCGCAATTGGATGACCTATACGAGGAGATCGGGGAATGGGCCATCGAGTTGCATGATCGGGGAGAATCCGCTGAGCAGCTCTTTACGGATCTCGAGATCAGCCGCCTGGTGCGAGAGGTGCAACGACTGAGAGAACTTCGGCGGAAGCTCGATGCCGAAATGGACGAGGTCAGGAACGAGCCATGACGCCTGCGCGAGTATTGGCAAGCATCGACATCGGAACGTTGACTTGCCGGTTGCTGATTGCGCGAGTGCACGACTCCGGTCGTCTGACGGAGCTTCGTTCAGACCGACGCATCCTTCGACTTGGGCAGGGCGTGGACAAAGAACGTGTCCTGCTTCCCGAAGCGATGGATCGCGTGGTAGCGACTCTCAAGGAATGGCAGCAGGTGATTGCGAGCTTCCCGGTGGACGCGACGGCTGCGGTCGCCACCAGCGCGGTCAGGGATGCCAAGAACAGGGTCGAGTTTCTCGATCGAGTAAAGCGGGAGGTCGGGTGGGAAGTCGAACTGATTACGGGGGAGGAGGAGGCCCGGCGAACCATGTTGGGCATCCGCTCCGGCTTACCGATCGAGGTGACCGACATGTTGGCGCTGGATATCGGAGGAGGCAGCACTGAGTTCATTCTGGATCGACTAGGCCAACAGCCGGTCGTCCGATCCATCGACATCGGCGTCGTGCGAGTGACGGAGCGGTATCTCCATAACGATCCGCCGTCACGAGAGGAAATCCGACAAGCCTGCGAATGGGTGCGGAAGAAAACCGAGGCTGCTGTCGCCGACCTGCAAAGAACGGCCGGACTTACATTTGTGGGGACCGCCGGCACGATCACGACCTTGGCCGCCATGGCCCAGCAGCTTCCCGCGTACGAACCAGCACGGATTCATAACTATGCCCTCCGACTGGAAACGGTTCAGGATCTGGAACGCGAGCTCCTTTCGCATACGAAGGACGAACGACGCGGCATGCCTGGCCTTGAGCGAGGCCGCGAAGATGTCATCGTCTCCGGCGCCGTCATCCTAAGAACCGTGATGGAAGCGCTGGGTTACTCGGAGTGCCTGGTTAGCGATCTGGGCTTACGCGAAGGCGTGTTGATCGATCTGGTGAAGCGAACAGGAAATCGCTGAGCAAAGAAGTATGGCACTGTTGCTCACGCTCAACCGGTGGACTACAATGCAGCTCGGAGGGAGGAACCGTCATGGCAATTTCAAAGATGACCCGTCGTCGAGGGAAAGAACCCAAGATTGTGGTTGCTGAGCCACTCTTGACGGTTCTTCTTGCGAAGGACAACGGCCACTATTGTGCCAAGTGTCCAGAGTTAGATCTTGTGACGGAACTTCCGACCGCCGACGGTGCGCTGGAGGACCTGATCGAAGCGATTCGGGACTACGCGAAAGAGTATCTCCATGACCGCGATCGATCGCCACAATGGTCCCCGGCGCCAACGTGAGCTGCTGCGCCACGCGGACATCGTTGACGTCGCCTTCGGTGACGAGCGCCCAACAGGGCAAACAGCCTTGGTGATCGAGCTGCAGATGGAGCTTGATCGCCCCCTTGGTCCGGACGAACCGGGCCCAATCGAACACCGCCGCACACAACTCGATGAGCGTGGTATCGAGGGTCCGTAACGGATGTTTGAACCGGAACCGCCGTCGTTTCAGGGCCGCCCGGCCTGACACCGGGTGAGCACCTGGGAGAAGAGGGTCTCATACACCTGCCATGGCCGATGGGCATTGGCATAGGCCAGCGTCGAGCGAGTCGGCGTCCGCTGCACGCCGAGATGGACCAGCTTGCCGAGGGCGGTCGCCAAGCCGCCGCAAATCTCTCGGAGCGAGTGCGCGCTCCCCATCTGGCAAAACAGCATCGCGACGAAATGATCCCAGCAGCGGAACCCCTTCGCCGCTCGCTCCGCGGCGTGCTGCCGAACGGCGCGCGCAAAATCCACGCGATCAATCAGGGCCAGAATCTGCGAAGCAACTCGCACCCGCTACCATAACCATGCCTCCGGCTTGTGGGTGAGCACGGCGTTGCCACGCCGTGAATGGGCGTTGCTGATTGCCCCATCTTACTCACAAGCCGGAGGTTTTTTGAGAAGCTATTTTGGACAAGAGTGCTCCCGACCCCTTTGCTCCGACCCGTGCTGAGCGCCTTATTCCGCTATGGCGCGCGCCTGCTCCGGCAATCCCTTCCAATTCACCCGTCTAGACTTTTGCTCCACCGCGGCGTACCCTTACTTAACCCTGTCTAGAAAATGCCCCCTCACTTTTCTCCTCTCCCCGCGGGGGCCCGGAGCTCTTCCAACAACTGCAACGGGTGATGGGGAGAGGGGAGGGTGAGGGGGTGGTGTTCCTGATGCAGGGCCAGCGCTGAGTCCATCGAAGCGGTGAGCGCCAGCTCATGATGACTGGTCACAAGGGTCGGTATCCCACGCGCCTTCGGGTCGCACTGGTGAGTGTACTTGCTGGAACCATCCTGCTGGCAGCCTGCGCGAGCCCGCCGGTTTCTCCCCAAGACCCCGCTTCGTTCCGCCAGCACTCGGGGGCGTCCTTTCAAAAGGTGCGTCACGCAGAAGAACAACGCAAGTCCGCCGAAGGGCCACAGAACAAGGAACCCGGCCCGTCCCCGCTCGGTCCGCCGGCTGCCCAATTACCTGAACCTCAACCTTAACCTTCTGAAGCCCTAGCCCTGAGCGCGACCGGACACGGAGACCTCAGCAAGGGGCCGCTCATTTGTCAGCGCGTGGCCGATACGGCCGCCCGCGCGGAACTGGCCAAGCTGATCCGCGTTACCATCACGGAACACGCGATAGATCGCGTCCGTGAGCGCACGGGCCAGCCCGTGGAACAGGATATCGAGGTGGTGCGAGAGGAACTCGTGAATGAGCTGCTCCAGGACGTGCAGATCGTGGACCGTCGCGTGGACCGGTCCGCCGGCATCTGCTCCAGCACCGCCGTGATGCGGAGGAGTCATCTCGAGCCCAAGGAGAGCACCGGCCCCGAACGCAGCCAGAAGCTCCCCCCCTCCCCTCCGCGCCCGTTCCCTCTCCCCTAGCGGGAGAGGGGAGGGTGAGGGGCAAGGGTCAGGGCAGAAGCGGGACCGATCGAAAGAGGATGCCATGAAGAGCCCTCAGAGCGGTTGGCTGACGACCCTCGGCGTCCAAGCGGCGCTGATCCTGCTGTGCCTCGTGCCCGCTCCCCAGGCAGCGGCCGAGCTCCGCACGATCACCGCGACCGGCGAGTACCGGATGGGCGACCACGACACCCGCGCCGACGCGAAGCGGCTAGCCCTGCTGGACGCCAAGCGCCTGGCGCTGGAGCAGGCCGGCACCTACATCGAGAGCATCACGCAAGTGAAGAACTTCGACCTGACCAAGGAGGAGATCCGCGCCTGCACCGCCGGCATCGTGGAGGTCACGGAGCAGGCGACCCGCATCACGCTGGAAGGCGAGACCACCGTCGTGCGCGTGGCCGTGACGGTCAACATCGACACCGACGTCGTCGTCCGCCAGATTGACGCGCTCCGCAAGAACGAGACCGTCAAGGCCGAGTTGTTGCGCGCCCGCGAGGAGGCCGACCGGCTCCGGCGTGAACGCGACGCCTTGCAGCGGGAGCTGGCCGCGGCCAAGTCGAAACCGGAAGTGGAGGCGCTCGCGCAGAAGCGCCGCAAGGCGCTCACGGGCGCGGATGTCTTCGCCCTGCTCGCGCAAGCCTTGATCGCGTTGGCGTGACGGGTGAGAGATTCGTGGCACCCACCGCAGCGGACCGCGCGCATGCGCGGAGCCTGATCGAGCAGGCCTTGGCGCTCGATCCTTCTGAGCCTGAGGCGCATATGGTGATGGGGTGGCTGCTAAGCGAAGAAGGCGATCTGGATGGCGCCATCGCCGCCTCTCGCACGGCGGTGCGCCTCAAGCCGGATGTTGCAGATACGCATTATCTCCTCGGTGGCGCGCTTAGGGCTACAGGCCTCAAGAAACAGGCCGCGCAAGAGTTCAGGGACTATTTGAGGCTGGCGCCCGACACGCCTGACAATGGGGAACGCATTCGGCAAGCGCGGGCCTGGCTCAGAGAGCCTGAGTAGTCACTGGGGATCAGCAAGGGGGAGGAAGAAGGGGTCAGCAACTGTCTTGTCTGTCAAGAGCCGAAAAGGGTCGTTTGAGATTC